>JAOPYU010000280.1 GCA_025964455.1 Thermoleophilia bacterium
TGGCCGCCGCGGTCGACCTCCAGCCGGACGGCAAGCTCCTGGTGACGAGTGCCTGCGGCTGGCCGGGCACCTTCGACGTGTGCGTGTACCGGCTCAACCCGACCGGCGAGCGCGACCAGACGTTCGACGGGACGAGCGGCACCGCGAACGGTGAGGCCGGCTACCCCTTCGTGGCCGGCGACGACATCCCGGTGGCGGTCGCCCAGCGCCCCGACGGCGGCCTGGTGGTCGCGGCGACCTGCGCGAACGCGACGGAGGACTTCTGCATGCTCGGCCTCGCAGGTGGCGGCACGATCGACGACTACGTGACCGGCGGCGCCACCGACCGCGACTGGCTCAGCGGATCGACCACGGGGTTCTTCGGGACCTGCCTGCGCGCCGTCAGCGGCGGGGCGACCGCCAACTGGCCGACCAGCGATCCCTGCCCCACGACCGACGGCGCGTTCTGGCGGTCCGTCCCGACGGTGAGCACGAAGGTCGCCTTCAACACGGCGCTCGAGCCGGACCCCGCCGACGCCACCGCGCACCTGCGCTTCGCGATGCGTGCGTCCACGTCGCAGGCGCCGGGCACCTACATCGCGCCCATCGGGCTCGAGGTGCTCGCCCCGAACGCCTGATCGCTCCCGGCAATTCGCGTGAAGCGAGGCGTGGGCCTGCGACTTCCGGTACACTCACGTGCTGTTCAAGTTTGCTTTGAGGAGTACGCCCCCGTGGTGAAGATCCGCCTGGCCCGATTTGGGTCCAAGAAGAACCCGCACTACCGCATCGTGGTGGCCGATTCGCGCAGCCCGCGCGACGGTCGCTCGATCGAGACGATCGGGACCTACAACCCGCAGACCGACCCGTCGACGCTCGACGTCAAGGTCGATCGCGCCCAGTACTGGGTCGGCGTTGGTGCCCAGCCGTCCGAGCGCGTGGCGAAGCTCCTGAAGATCGCCGGCGTCGGCGCCTGACGCCGCGTCCGACGCTCCTGAGAGCATCGGTACCATGTCTGAACGCAGCGGTCAGATCGGAGACTACGTCCAGTACGTGGTCGAGCAGCTCGTCGAGAACGCCGACTCGGTCAACGTGACCGAGCAGGTCGACGGGGACGAGCTCTTCGTCGACATCGAGGTCGACCAGCCAGACCGTGGTCGAGTCATCGGCAAGAACGGTCGGCTCATCCGTTCCCTGCGCGTCGTCGTTCGCGCCGCCGCGGGCCGCGACGGCAGCACCGCGCTCGTCGAGCTCGTCGAGGATGACGAGCCTGCAGGCGACGACGCCCCGGCCGGCGATTCGGCAGCCGCTGCCGACGAGGCCGCTCCCGCCGACGCGTGAGCGCCGCCGAGCATGAGGATGGGCTCGCGCCGGTCCTGTCCATCGCCACGTTGACCCGCACGCACGGTGTCCGTGGAGAGATGAAGCTTCGCGCCACTCCCGAGTTCGTGGCGTTCCTGCGGGTCGTGGCCGAGGAGGCCGAGCCGATCACGCTGCGCATGCCCGAGTCGGGCGACGAGTACGAGGTGACCTTCGGCCACGTGCGCGGCCACGACAGCGCGCCGATCGTGGCGATCGACGGCGTCGAGGATCGCGTCGCCGCCGAGCGGTTTCGCGGCGCGCTCGTGTGCGTGCCCCGCGACCTGCTGCCACCGCCCGAGGACGACGAGTACTACCTGGTCGACCTGCAGGGCTGCGCCGCGCACGACGCGGCGACCGGCGAGCGGATCGGACGCGTGTCGCGCGCCGAGGCGTTGCCGGCCAACGTCGTGCTGACGGTCAAGCTCGATGCAGGAAGCACGGTGCTCGTGCCACTCATCGACGCGGCTGTTCCGGTCGTGGACATCGACTCGCGTCGCGTCGACCTGGACATGGGCTTCCTCGCATTCGACGAGGACGAGGACACCTACGGCGGCGAATCGTGAGCGACCAGTCCGCGCCGTGGTCGATCGACGTGGTCACCCTGTTCCCGCACTGGCTCGACTGGCTGGAGGAGGTGCGCCCGATCCGCAACGCCACCGACGCGGGCCTGCTGGCAGTGCGCGCCCTCGACATGCGCGAGCACTCTCCGCTCAAGCACCGCCAGGTCGACGACACGCCCTACGGTGGCGGCGCCGGGATGGTGCTGCGTATCGATGCGTTGGTCGCCGCCCTGGAGGGCCACTACGCCCAACCGCTGGAGACCACGCGCGCCGAGCGGCGCATCGTGCTGCTCACGCCGGCCGGCCGGATCTTCGACGATGCGCTCGCCACGCAGTGGGCGCAGGAGCGCGTTCCCACGACCATCCTGTGCGGGCGCTACGAGGGCTTCGACTACCGTGTGCACGAGCACGTGGCGACCGAGGAGATCTCGATCGGACCCTACGTACTCTCGGGCGGCGAGGTCGCGGCGCTGACGATGATCGACGCGGCGGCACGCAAGCTCCCGGGCGCGCTCGGCAACGACGAGAGCCTCGACCACGAGACCTTCTCCGACGCCCTCGACGGCGGCTCCGAATACCCGCACTACACGCGGCCGGCGGAGTTCCGCGGCTGGGGCGTGCCGGAGATCCTCAGCTCCGGACACCACGCCGAGATCGAGAAGTGGCGCATCGCCCAGTCGCAGGCGCGGACCCTGCGCCAAGCGCCCGCGGGTGTGCTCGATCCGGGTGTCGGCGGATCGATCGAACCGCCGCGCGACGATTCCTGATACCATTCGCCGTCGCGCGTGCCCCGCCGAGCCCCCGGCGTGCAACTGCTCGCGCGAGTGATCCGAACTGGAGTCTTCCGACATGTCGATGAACCTGATCCATGACCTCGAGCGCGAGCAGCTTCGCGAGGTGCCGCACTTCAAGGCCGGCGACACCGTGAAGGTGCACTTCCGCGTCATCGAGGGCACCCGCGAGCGCATCCAGGTGTTCGAGGGCTCGGTCATCAAGATCCAGGGTGCCGGCCTGCACGAGACCTTCACGGTCCGCAAGCAGTCGTTCGGCGTCGGTGTCGAGCGAACCTTCCCGATGCACACGCCGAAGATCGACAAGATCGAGGTCAAGATGATCGGTGACGTGCGTCGCGCCAAGCTCTACTACCTGCGCGACAAGCTGGGCAAGAAGGCCCGCATCCGCGAGAAGCAGTCCTGACCCGGAGCGGCACGTGCGCCGCGTCCTGGGCAACCGGACCTTCGTCACCATCCTCGTCGCGGTGGCGACTGCGAACCTGCTGATGTTCGCCGTGCAGCGCTGGATCGCGCTGCCGCTCTACGTGCCGAGCCCGTCGATGCAGCCGGCGCTCCAGCGTGGGGACCGCATCCTCGTGCGTCGCTCCTACGACTCGCCGGCGAAGCTCGCCGCGCGCATCGATCGGGGCGACGTACTCGTCTTCCGGGCGCCCCAGAAGGGCAGCCCGCTCGTGGTCAAGCGAGTGATCGGCCTGCCGGGCGAATCGATCGAGGCGCGCAACGGCCTCATCGCGATCGACAACGAGAAGACGCTCGTGGAGAAGTGGATTCCCGAATCCGAGCGCGAGGCGGGATCGCCCGCTGCCGACACCGTGGACATCAAGCGCACCTTCTTGGAGGACGACGAGGTGTTCCTGCTCGGCGACAATCGTGACAACTCGATCGACAGCCGCAGCTTCGGCCCGGTGAAGCTCGATCGCGTCGTCGGCACCGTCGTGGGTCGCTACTGGCCGTTCCGTCGCTGGGGCGAGGTGGACTTCATATGACCCCGCCCCGCGCAGTGCGCGCCAAGCCGCGCCCCGGCAAGAAGCTGCTCAAGCACGACCGTGACATCGCGCGCTACGTCGCCGGCGTGGACGAGGCGGGTCGAGGCAGCCTCGCGGGTCCGCTCGTCGCCGCAGCAGTCGTGCTCGACCTGGAGCAGCTGACCGGACCCGAGGCCGCAGCGCTCGGCGCGCTCAATGATTCCAAGCTCCTGAGCGCCGACGTGCGCGACCGGCTCTACCGGGTCGTGCTCGCCCGCGCACGCGACGTCTCCGTGGCACTCGTGCCTGCGACGACGATCGACGCACGCGGCCTGCACAAGTCCAACATCGCAGCGATGCGGCGTGCCCTCGAGCGGCTGACCTCGCCCGTCGAGGCGGTCCTGGTCGACGGCTTCCAGCTCGAACCGATCCGCCTGCATGAGTGCGGCACGGTCCACGAGTGCCGCCGCATCATCAAGGGCGATCGCACGAGCGCCGCCATCGCGGCTGGGGCGATCGTCGCCAAGGTCACCCGTGATCGCCTCATGAACCGCCTCGACGACGAGACCGGCAGGCGCTGGGCGTTCACCGAACATCACGGTTACGCCACCGAGCTGCATGCCGAGCGCATCCGCGAGCACGGCACCTGCCACCACCACCGCATGAGCTACGAGGCCCTCGCCTACGTCGGCGCCGGCCGCTTCGAGCTGCCGCCGCCCGGGTCGAGGACCACGTTCCACATGGGTCTGCGCGCGGCGACACCGACCGGCTGATCAGAACGCATCCTCGATGTGGTCGATCGAGGTGATCGACCCCGTCGAGTCGCGATGCACGAGATAGACGTCGAACCGGTAGTGGCGCACGCCCCGCTGCAGGTGCGGGTTGCAGGACATCCAGGCCACTGCTGCGCGTCGGATCCGGTGCCGCTGTCGCGCGTGCACCGCTTCGTGGACGGCGATGCGCCCCGGCCCGGCCGTCTTGACCTCCGCAAACACGATCGTGGACCCGCGTCGCGCGACCAGGTCGAGCTCGCCCACGCGCGTTCGAACCCGGTGACCGAGCACACGCCAGCCGTCCTCGACGAGCGCATCGGCGACCGCCTCCTCCCCGAAGATCCCGGTCTGGTACGTCCCGCCGCCCGCCCCGCCGCGGCTGCCGCCGACACGGCCACGCGAGTCGAGCAGCACGCGCTCGCGCGGCTTGCGTGCCCGGCGCGCTCGATCCACGGCCGCCACCGCAGCAGCCCCCGCATGGCCCGGCACGCCGGCATCCATCGCAAGCGCCAGCTGCGCGTGCTCCAGCTCCCGCAGCTCTGCTCCAACCAACATCTCCATGGTTCCTCCGTCGTCGACCGCTGCGACAACGATGACCGCCCGGGCGTAACGGGAGTCGCACCGTTCGTGACGACTTCGGGTCGCCTTCGCAACGATCGGCGCGCAACGGTTTCCGCAGCGGTCCCCGCGTCGTACGGTCGACGATGTCCCGACTGACACGACCAATCACATGGAGGTCCTCCCGATGCGAATCGCATCTCCCACCAACGCGCTGCGCCGGCGTCGAGTGACAGCTCGCGCGCTGCTGCTGCTCGCGCTCTGGGCGCTCGCGCTCGGCGCCCCCTCGACGAGCCACGCCGCTGACTACTGGGTGTCGCTCAGCTCGGCGCGCGGCGAGATCGCACCGGGTGTCAATGGCTTCACGCTGCACGCGAGCGGCGGCCCGTTCAACGCCTATGCGAACCACTGCCAGGCGGATCCCGGGAGCTACGTCGCCGGCGCCTACTGCAAGCTGCGCTTCAACGTGCCGGCGGGCCTCACCGCCGGCGCAGTCGGCAACGGCGGTATCGCGCGTGGTGATTTCAGGACCGCCAACGACTTCGCGATCCTGCGCAGCGAACGACCGGGTGGCAATCCCGCGGGCGTCACGGACTCGCCGGGCGACGGCGCGTTCAACCACGGATGGCAGGTGCTCGGCCCGTATGTCGAGATCGGCCTTCG
The DNA here is from genome assembly GCA_025964455.1 of Thermoleophilia bacterium. The sequence continues at coordinate 5,652 of JAOPYU010000280.1, forward strand.
ATGCAACGGCGCATCGACCGCGACCTCGGCGAGCAACTGGTTCCACATCAACTCGTTCGACGTGTTGCTGCACGATCCCAGCGCGCCGACCATCTCGCACGTGGTCGCCGGCAGCGGCGGGTGGAACGGACCCGGCTGCCTCGGCCACTCCTACGCGTGGAGTGACAGCGGGTCACAGGTCGCCTCGATGGCGCTCGTGAACGTGTCGACCGGCGCCACCGTGGACGGCTGGGCGTCCAGCACGAACGGCCCGACCACCGGATACGGCACGGCGGTCGACACGGGGTGCATCCCGGCGCCCGGCACCGGCACCTATGCCTTCCGCACGATCGCGACGGATCGCGCCGGCAACGGCGCCACCCACGACTTCTCGGTGGCGTTCGACACGACTGCGCCGACGGCAGGCGCCCCGAGCCTTGGCGGGGCTGCGCTCGAGGACGGAGCCGTCATCGGCGCGAGCCACGGATATCGCCCCGCGATCACGTGGCCCGGGGTCGGCGACGCGCACAGCGGCCTCTCGTCGATCCGGACGCTCGTCGACGGCGCCGACGTCGCGCACGCTCGCACCGGGGACGTCGTGCGCCTGGCGCCGACCTCCCACCTCTCGCTCGGCCAGCACGTCGTGCAGCTCGTCGTGCGCGATGCGGTCGGCAACCAGACCGTGGTGGCGCGCACGATCGTGGTGCGTGACGAGGTTGCGCCGACGATCACGGTCGCCTCGCCCAACGCGAGCGGCGGCTCGGAGCCCGTGCTCGACGTGAGCGCAGCCGACGACCACGCCGGGCTCGCCCCGACCAGCTGGACGGTGAAGGTGAACGGCGCGACGCTCGTGGCATCGAGCACTGGCGCACGCCTGCAGGCCAACGTCGGGTTCCTCGTGGACGGTACGCACCAGATCGAGGTGTCGATCGCCGACCAGGCCGGCAACGTGGCGCGGCAGGTCATCGAGTACCACGCCGATTCCGGAGACGGGCTGCCCGACGCGCCCGGGATGACAGGCCTGTTCGTGTTCAGCTCCCCCGACGTCGTGGAGGAGGGGTCCGGCTACCACGTGCGTGGAATCGCGGTTCGCGACGGTCGGCCCGTCACCGGGCGTGTCGAGCTGCGGACCGGGCCGCTCGCCATCGCATCGCAGCAGGTCGCGGCGAGCGGTGCCTTCGACCTCGATGCGACGATCGCCGTCGCGGGCCCGCTCCTGCTGTATCCGCCCGCGGGCAGTGGCCTCGACGTGGTCGAGCTGCGCTACGTGTTCCATCCGAAGGTGGTCGATCCGTGCGCCGCGACGCCGCGACCTGCCAGCTGCGACCCTGCGCCGATCCGATGTGATCCACCGCTCGTCCTGGAGGCGGGTACGTGCCGGCAGCCCGTGGGCGGCGGCACGGGAACCGGGACCGGCGGGACTGGCGGTACTGGCGGCTCGGGCTCAGGTTCGGGCGCGAGCGGCGGCGCAGGCTCCGGAGCCGGTGGCTCGACGGGCGGGTCCGGCGCGACCGGCTCCGGGGGGTCGGGCGCAGCTGGCTCCGGCCTGCCGGGCGGGGCGGGCGCCCCGGGCATGAACGGCGATGGCAGCTACCCGCGCAACGTCGTCTACTACGTGGGCAACGTGCCGTACTGGAACGGCGTGCCGCTCGCCGAATCCGGTGCGCCGCTCGACAAGGTGGCTCCGTCCTGGCGGATGGCGATCGTGCAGCGGCCGGCCGGCACGGTGCGCCGCACGCGACGCATCGCGTTCCGGCTCTGGTCGAGCGAGATGGCCGTGATGTCGTTCAGTCCCACCGGGAGCGTCACCCGAACGACGATCAGCCCGAGGCGCCAGTCCCGCACCATGCTGGTGGCGATCGCCCCGAGCAGTCGCCTCGGCAGGACACTGGCGCGAGCGCGTCGTGGAAGCCTCGTCACGGTCCGCGTCCGGGTCATCGCAACGGACAAGAACGAGAACCGCTCCTTCCCGCGCGTGGTGACATTCCGCGTCCGGGTGTGAGTAGACACGTGGGCGTCACGCAATCGGCACACGTCGTGCGCATTGCGTGACGCCCACGTCCGTACGGTTGAGGACATGTTCGCCCAGACGCTCGCCAGCACCACACTCGGCTCCGACGCGGTCCCCGTCGTCGTGGAAGCATCGATCGAGACCGGACTGCCCTCGATGTCGATCATCGGGCTGCGGATGGCCGAGGGGGTCGAGACGCGCGAGCGGGTCAAGTGCGGCCTCGCGTCGCTCGGCATCGGCACGCAGGACCTGCGGCGCGTGGTGGTCAGCATCGCGCCGAGCGACCTGCCCAAGTCGGGCGCTGCGCTCGACCTGCCGATCGCGATCGCCATCCTCGCGGCGCTGGGTCGCATCAGTCCCGACCGCGCTCGGCGGATCTCCAGCCACGGCGAGCTTGGCCTGGACGGCTCGCTGCGCGCTGCCGACGGCGTGGTGGCAGCTGCGTTCGCCGCGCTCCGCGCGGGTGCGGAGGAGTTCATCGTGTCGACCGGGAGCGCTGCACGAGCCGCGCTCGCACCCACGAGAGTGACACCGGTTCCGACCCTCGCGGCCGTGATCGACCACCTTGCCGGTCGGCACGTGCTGGCTCCTGCGGCTCCGCGCACGATCGCCGAGCCAGGCCTGCAGCCGGGCGTGGACGAGCTCGACCTCGCAGACGTACGCGCCCAGGCCGTCGGCATCGAGGCGACGATGGTTGCTGCGGCGGGTGGGCACAACCTGCTGCTGTTCGGCGCGCCCGGTTGTGGCAAGACCATGCTCGCGCAGCGGCTGCCGACGATCCTGCCAGCGCTGGATGCCACCACCGCGCTCGAGGTCGCGACCATCCACGATGCCGCCGGCCTGCGCGAGCGCGAGCTGGATGCGCGACCGCCGTTCCGCGCGCCGCACCACACGCTGTCGCAACAGGCGCTCGTGGGTGGCGGCGGGATACGGCCGATCGTGGGGGAGGTCACGCTCGCCCATCGCGGGGTGCTGTTCCTCGACGAGCTGCCCGAGTTTCGTCCGAGCGCGATCGACGCACTCCGACAGCCGCTCGAAGACCACGAAGTGCGCATCCGCCGCGCAGGGTGGATCGCCCGGTATCCGTGTCGCACACAGCTGGTGGCGGCGATGAACCTGTGTCGATGCGGCCGATCGGGCGCCAAGACGAGCTCGGGCTGCCAGTGCTCGGAGCGGTCGAGGGAGGCATACCGTCAGCGTGTCAGCGGCGCGATCATCGATCGCTTCGACATTCGCGCGCGGCTGCGCCTGACGGGCTCGATCGTCGACACCCCGCCGACGATCGACAGCGCGACCGCGGCCGCGCGCGTCCACGCAGCGCGGCAACGTCAGCTCGAGCGATGGGGTGGGCGACTCAACGGCGAGGTCGCCGCGACGGGCGACGCCCGGATGTCACTCGACCCCGATGCTCGTCGGCGGGTCGAGCGCCTCGCGGTCCGGGTCGGGGGTGGGCGCGTCCAGCGCGCGATCGTCCGGGTCGCGCGCACGATCGCCGACCTCGATGACCGTGACGTCGTCGGGGTCGATGACGTGATCGCAGCGCATGACCTGTGCCGCAGCACGCCGGCGGGGTCGAGCGATGACTGAGCCGATCATGCATCCAGGCTCGACGGCCGTCCCCGTTCGGCTCCATCACGTGCTGCCCCGGTGGCGCGGCATGGCCGCCGCCGGCGACGTCACACTGCTCGAACGCGGGATCCGCATCGGGATCGTCGGATCCAGGCGCCCGCGCGAGGACACACGTGAGCTGGCATCACGGATCGCCCGCGAGGCCGGTCGCGCGGGCTGCACGATCGTCAGCGGACTCGCGATCGGCATCGATGCGGCCGCGCACGAGGCGGCGCTGTCGGTCGGCGCCCCGACCATCGCCGTGCTGCCGAGCGGACTGGGGGAGATCTATCCGTCGTCGCACCGCGCGCTGGCCGCCCGGATCGCCGCCCAGCCGGCGTGCGCGCGCACGCGACAGCTCTCCGCGTGTCACGACGGCGCTGCGCCGGGACTCGTGGTCAGCGAGTACGGCGCGGGGGACGTGGGGGCGCACCGGCACCAGTTCCAGGAGCGCAACCGGATCATCGCCGCGCTGAGCGACTACGTGGTGGTCGCGCAGGCCCATCTCGCCAGCGGTTCGATGGGCACGGCGCGCCACGCGCTCGAGCTGGGTGTGCCGCTCGGCGTGATCCCCAGCGGGATCGACGATCCGGGCTACGCCGGATCGATTGCGCTCATCCGCGACGGGGCCGACGCGGTCGTCGACGGGATGAGCCTGTACCGCCGCCTCGAGCTGCACGGCGTGCTCCACCCGGGATTCGCCGCCGCGGCAACGCACGGTGCCCGGATCGACCCGGAACGCCGCGGCGCGTGGATCGGTGGGACCGAACCCGTCCAGACGGCGATGCTCGTGGATCACCCGCTGGCGAGCCTGCTCGACGTGCCGCGCACGCCCGAGGAGCTCGCCGGGCTCACGGGGCTGGAGCTGCGCGACGTGCGACGGATGCTCGTCGAGCTCGAGGACGAAGCGGCAGCTGCGATCGCCAGTGATGGGACATGGACGATCGTCGACCACGTCCGCCCGGCCGGATCGGTCGTGTAGGATTCGTCACTGCGAAGGGGTGTAGCTCAGCTGGTAGAGCATCGGTCTCCAAAACCGAGGGTCGCAGGTTCGAGTCCTGTCGCCCCTGCTTCGCGGATCGGGCCCGGCAACATGCCGGGCCCGGTGCATGTTCGGATCGAATCTCGGCTGGCCGCGGTCGCTCAACGCGGCGCTGGCCTGCCCGCCGCCGCGTGCTCCATCACCACGTCGCTGGCCCGACGACCGTCCTCGAACAGCCCTCGCGCTCTCGCCACGCGCGCTGCAAGGTCGGGATCGGTGCCAGCCTCGATGCGGCGAAGTGCATCGATCGCGCCGTCGGCGGTCGTAGCGTGCGTCGCGAGCCCGTCCTCCTGGAGTGCCCGCGCACCATCCACGCCGTGACCGGGCACCGGTCGGTACAGCACGATCGGACGGCCCCGCGCGAAGCCCTCCATGGTCGTCATGCCGGCCGAGTTGGTCAGCATCCCGTCGCTCGCCGCCAGCAGCTTGGGCATCTCACGCGTGAACGGGATCGGCGTCACGCGATCTGCCGGGAAGGTCGCCTTCAGGTGGGCGAGGGCCTGCTCATTCCGCCCCGTGGCGATCGCCAGGTGCAGGTCGGTGTCGGCCAGGATCCGCCGCAGCTCCGGCTCGGGCAGGGCCAGGCCCCAGCTCCCACCCGACACGAGCAGCACACGCTTGTCCTGGGGCAGGCCGAACTCCGTACGCGCCGCGGCGACGTCGTAGTGCTCGAACGAGCGCGGGTCCACCGGGGGCCGGATCGCCGTGCCGCCGATCGCGCCCTCGGCCGAACCGAACTTCGCGATGCGCGGCAGGTCCGCGGGATTCAGGACCAGGTGTCCGTCGACCCCGGCGCTCACCCACTGGCGGTGCGGATCCGAATCGATGATCACGCCGAGCGCGCGCTTGGTGAGGCGCCCGTCGGTGCGCAGCCCGCCGAGGATGCCGGTCACCTGCGGGAAGGTCGACAACACGACGTCCGGCTGGCGCTCGGCGATGTCCGCAGCGATGCGCGTCGCCATGAACCGCTTCCCGACCGCCTCGTTCAGCTTCGCCACCGTGGGATTGGACGCGAAGGCGTACATCGCGCCGTAGGAGCCCGGCGCGTACTTGAGTTGCGCCGCGTAGCCGTCGCGCATCATCCGGTGCATCACGGGGTTGCCGACCTGGAGCCCGTTCGCGACCTCCACGTGCACGCCAGCGCCATACCTCGTCAGCAGCTCGCCCTTGATCGCGTTCGCCATCGCATCGTGCCCGCCACCGAGGTCGGCGCTGTAGATCAGCACGCGCACCTGCTCCGCGCGCCCAGCCGCATCCGCGGCCACCGCGCCGCCCGCGCCATCGCGTGCAGTCTGCTCGGCCGCGTCGAGCAGCCCGCGCGACAGCGCTGGCGCGCCCGCAACCGCCTCCGTCGCGGCGCGCGCGATCCCTGAAATCGTCGTCATCTCTGGTCTCCCCCCATTAGTACGTCGTGGGGGAGTGCCTCGCCGTTGCGCC
>JAOPYU010000323.1 GCA_025964455.1 Thermoleophilia bacterium
GTGATGAGCGGCCTGAGCTGGCACCGGACCGCGGCGCTCCTGGAGGAGCGGCGGGCGGTGGTGTCGCAGCTGTCCGCGCGCAACCGTGCGCTCGAGGAGCAGGTCGACTACTACCGAACCGACACGTTCGTCGCCGAGCAGGCGCGGATGTACGGCATGATCGAGCCGGGCGAGGAGACGTACGTCATCCGCGAGCTCGTGCATCCGGAATCCGCCGCGACGTACGCCGTGGCTCGCCTGCGCAATGCGACCGTGGACAGCGCGGCGACGCTCGCGGCCCAGCACGGCTGAGCGGGGTCGAGCGACTACTCGCTGCGCGGTGCGTCCGCCAGCGAGACGCAGCGCGCATCGTCGCACCAGCGCGGGGCGGCCTCGGCCAGCACGCGCTTGCCGAGCGGGTGCTCCCCGGCGGCGAGCTCGAACGCGGCGTGGGCGTGCAGGCACTTGACGTGCTCGGTGACGCGGCTCGCGGCGATGTTGGCGCCCCGGTCATCCATCGCGCGGTGTCGCGCATGCGACTGCTCGGTCGCCGCCATCAGCTCGGGTTCCTCCGCGAGGGCAGCCTCGTAGCGGCGCACCCCGCCCACGGATTCGAGGCGATCGATCTGCTTCACCAGGTGCGGACACGTCAGGTAGAAGGCGGTCGGGAAGGGCTTGCCCTGGTCGTCGGTCGGGGCTTGGCGCGTGACGGCCGGGAACCCGTAGACGCAGCGCGTGCCCACGCTGACCATGGCGCGGGGGCTGCGGCCGATCTGGCCTTCGACCACGTGGCGATCGAGCTCGGGGTCGTCGGGCATCGACCCGTGCGCCGGCACGGGGACGCTGGTACGCTCGCGTTCGGAGTTGTGCGCGTCCGTCATCGCGCGCATCATACGCACCGTGACCTCCTTCACCGAACCCGAGACAGCCATCGAATATGCCCGCTCCCGATGGGAGGAGGGCGAGCTGCGGATCCAGCGCGTGGCGGCCGATTCCCCCAAGCGCGACGTGCTCGAGGAGGTCGTCGACGGGATCATGGCCGAGCTCGAGCGTCGCATCGGGCAGGTGTTCGTGACCCTGGAGCTCGCGACGCTGCAGGACAGCTCGGAGCCGTGGTGCACCCGCATCGCGCACGAGCTCGCGCCCGAGTCGCCCTTCGCGTGGGAGCTGGACACGGTCCAGAACGCGGCATTCCACCGGTACTCGCGCCGCGCGTCCGACTACCAGCTCAACCTCTGACAGCAGCGAGCAGCCCAGCGTGAGTCGACGACGACCAGACCATTCCCACGACATGACGTCCCGCGCCGACCGGAGCGCCGTGCGTTCGCGTCGCCGCAAGCGACGGGTGCTGCGTGGCATCACGCGCATGCTGTTCTGGGGCCTGGTGCTCGCCGGCGTATTCGTGCTCGGCATCGGCTACGGCAAGACGCTCTCGGGCGAGGATGAGCTGCGCAGCGACAAGGTCACGATCGACTACGACCCCGCACCGGTCGAGGCGACGCTCCCGACTCGCACGGAGACCGTCACCAAGACGGTGACCGTCGCGCCCAAGCGCAAGAAAGCGGCCCCTGCGGCGGCCGCAGGTGCCTGAACGCGACCGTCGGGTAGGTTAGGCTCGTACCGCAGGATTGTTTGTTCGAGAAATGCCATCCGTGCGACAGGCCGCTAGATTTTCCGGATTGTTATGCATGGTGGCCGAAAGGGAAGTGTGTCGGGCATGACCGGCTACCGCACTGCGCGAACCCATGCTGCCGAGGAGGCGCCCGAGTGGCTGACCCTCGGCGAAGCCGCTCGCTACCTCGGCGTTGCCCAGAGCACCGTCCGGAAGTGGGCGGACATGGGGCGGGTGGAAACCTTCAAGACCCCGGGCGGGCATCGTCGCTTCCGTCGCGATGACCTCGACCGCTTCATGCAGGGCGCGAGCGGCGAGCAGCTGCCGCAGTCCAAGCGCGGCGGCGGCGCTCCGCTCGTGCTCATCATCGATGACGATGCCGAGGTCCGCTCCGTGATCCGCGAGTGTCTCGAGCGCGAGGGCTTCTCGGTCGTCGAGGGTGCCAACGCGCAGCAGGGCATCGACAAGATCAACCAGCGGATCCCGGATCTCATGATGCTCGACGTGTCGATGCCCGGCATCGACGGCTGGGAGATGCTCCGCCGCGTGCGCGAGAAGCTCGACGTCAAGGAGCTCCCCGTCGTGATCTTCTCGGGCAAGATCGCCGAGGACGAGCTCGGGCACGCGCCTGACCGCGGCGCCCAGGGTTACCTGCGCAAGCCGTTCGACCCGCTCAAGCTGGTCGCCCAGGCGAAGGCGCTCATCAGCGTCGACTGAGCCGCCGGTCGCGACAGACACGCTCCACCTTTCCACGAGCCCTCGGTCCCCGGACCGGGGGCTCGCTGCGTGTGCGCGGGCGTGGGGTCGTGGATCGTGCGGGCGCCGGATCCGCGGCTGGCGACCGACCCCGCTCGGAAAGCGTCCTCCGGGGACGTCTTCCGAGCGCGGTCCCGTGGAGGGGGAGCAGGCAGACGAACGTGGGCCCCCGATCCGGTGGGGATCGAGGGCCCGCGTTCCTGAGCTGACGAAATAGGCGGCCGATGTGCATCCTGTCGACTTCATCTCGACAGACTGCACATCGATCACGGGTCGCCGGTCGGCGCGCGCAGTTGTGCGCCGCGCAGGCGTGGGTCAGGCGTCTTCGTCGTCGGCTGCGGCTGCCTTCTTGGGCGCAGCCTTCTTGCGGGTGGCGACGCGACGCTTGGGCTTGGTCTCGGCCTCGGGCGCAGCCTCGGTCTCGGCGTCGTCACCGGCCGCGGTTGCTGCGTCGCCCTCGGCGGCCGGGGCATCGCCAGCGGCCTCGCCGGCAGCGAACAGTGCGGCTGCCTCCTCGGGCGAGTAGACCTTGCCGTCTGCGTCGGTCTCGCTGACCGCGGCCTCGGCTGCGGCCATCGCCTCGGCGACGGCCTCCTCGATGGCGGCGTCGACGTCGACGTCGCCCATGCCGTCACCGGAGCCGGAGTCGCTCGGCTGCTCGAGCGGCGGCAGCTCGCGATCGAGCTGCTTGAGCAGCACGATGCGGTCTTCTTCGATCCGGACGTAGATCGGGCGCGTGCCCGTGCCCTTCCAGAACTGCTTGTACGTCGGATCGTCGCGCACGACGCCGTCGAACCACACGCCGTAGCCGGCACCACCGTGGTCGAAGACCGCCTCGTAGGTGCTCTCGCCCAGTGCGGTCATCGCAGGCCCGTTGGGCATCTGCTGGCGCTGGGGTCCGCCACCCTGGCCACCGCTGCGACGACGTCGCTGCTGGTTGCCGCCTCCGCCGCCTCCGCCACCGCCACTGCGATTGCGCTTGTTGCCGCCGCCGCCACCAGAACCGTTGTTCATCCGAGCACGCCTTTCGAACCGTCGAGGAAAATCGAGGCCACGGGATCGGTCCGGCGCGGCTTCGTCGTTGGGTCGCGCGGCGAGTGGATCCGGGGCTCGGATCGCCGGGGGCGCTGCCTCCCGAGCGCGCGACACCACGACTATACCCCGTGCAGCGGCGTTCGTCGCCCGAACTCGGACGGAGGGGGCACATCCGCAGATCCGAGCGGGATCCCCATCCCGTACGCGCGCTCGCGCCTGTAGGCTGGGAGGGATGACCCCTTGGGACGCGAGGGAGGTGGGTCGTCAGCGCCGATACGCCACAGGATGAGACGTCGCGACGTCGCGACTCCACGGCAACGAGCACGCCCGGGGTACCGGATGCCGTCGTGCGCGTGGTCGCGACCGCCGGCCGCGAGTCCGTCCACGATCCGCTCGACCCGAGCCGCATCGTGGACGCCGCGTCGATCCGCATCGTCGCCGCCGCACTCGCCGGCGACACCGTCGATCCGCGCGCCCTGGATTCGGCGTGCGACGCGTTCGCCGAGGATCCCGACGGTGTCGAGCGGATCACCGCGATGGTCAGGCGCGCCACGCGCGTCCTCATCAACGAGGGCGACAGCTCCGCAGGGGATTCGATCTCGGTCGAGCAGGCAGTGCGCATCGCGACCGTGCAGGCCGCCGTGCTGCGCGCCGTCGGACGACGCAGCAGCGAGGGCGAGGCGGCGTACGAGCGCTTCGCTGCGGCCGTCACCGACGTCGCCGAGGCGGCGAGCTTCGAGGACGCATGCACCCGCGCCGCGGATGCCCTCGTCCAGCTGAGCGGGATGCCCGTCGCCGCCGTGTACGTCCCGGGTTCCGAGCACGCACGGATGGTGCGCGCCGCGCGCGACACGTCCCAGGTGAACCTCGAGATGCAAGGCGGACAGAGCGCCGCAGCCGAGCAGGGCGCACGACGTCGGCTCGACACGCCGCTAGCGGTGCGGGTCGACCGTGGGCTCTTCGCCGACGTCGTCGCCGGCGAGCGACCCGTGTTCGTGAGCCAGCGCGAGCCGATCGACGCGCTGCCCGGCGAATCCGCGGCCCGCACGCTCGTGGCCGTGCCGATGCGCGATCCGATCGGTCGCCCGGTCGGGATGCTGCTCGCGATCGACGACCGCACCCGCGACCTCGACGTGGCCGCGGTCGAATCCATCCGCCGCCTCGCAGGCGTCGTGGCTGGCGAGCTCGGGACGGCAGCCGCCATGCGCCGAAGCCGCGCCGCGCTCGGCACGCTGCCGCTGCTCGCCGAGGTCGCCCACGCCGATGACGGCGACACCGACGTCACCGCCCAGCTCGAGGAGCTCGCGCGGATCGTCAGCCGGGCCACCGACAGCGATTCCGCCGTCGTCCGCGTCCGCGATGCCGCGGGCCGGTTCCTCGAGACCCGGGCCGTCGTCTCGAGCCACGGCGATGCCGTCGCCGACGCGATCGGGACTCGAACGCTGCTCATCGACGAGGGCGTGCCCTCGATCCGCACGCGCGGCGGCGCCGGAGACGGTGGCACCAGCCGCGAAGCGGTCGGCCGTCGCCTGCGCGACGCGTCCACCAACTCCGATCTCGACCTGGATCGCGCCGTCGGCCAGGAGCACCTCGCCGCCTCCACGATGCGCGTCGACCTCGAGCACGCGGAGATCGGCGTCGGCGAGCACGAACTCGTCGGACTCGACGAGCCGCCGGACGGCTGGTCGCCCGCGGGCCAGCGCATCCTGCGCGAGCTCTCCGCCCGCACCGTCGCCTCGTTCCCGATCAGCTCGCGCTACGGCCGCGAAGCGGTGCTCTACGTCATCCGCACGACGTCGCGCCCCTTCGACGAGGTCGACCGCGCGTGCATCCGCATCGTCACCGCGCACGCGCAGCACGTCGTGGACCGCCACGTCTCTCAGCAGCAGACCGCCCGCGCGATCGACGCCGCGCGCAACGCGGTGCGACTGCTCGGCGAGGCGCTCGTCGCGGGCGTCCGCGCCGAACGCACGATGCGCTTCGTGCCGCGACTGTTCCACGAGATGTTCGCCAGCCAAGGTGTGCGCACGTGGCGGCGCGACCGCGACGGCGGCATCAACCTCGTTGCCGCGGCCGGCTCCTTCGTCACGTCGGAGACCGCGGCCAGCGCCACGGAGGTACTGCTCGGCGCATTCGAGCGGCCGCTCCAGATCGAGCTCGACACGAGCACCCATCCGCATGTCGCCGCGATCACCTTCGAGGCGTACGGCGAGGCCCGCATCGGCATCGAGTTCCAGCTGATCGGCGAGCGCACCCTCGGGGTGGAGGAGCAGCGGCTCGCCGTCGATGTGGCATCTCGCATCCAGGAGGCGCTCTACAGCGCCGGACACGCCGCCGCCCAGCAGGTCCAGCTCGACCGCGTGCGCGCGCTGCAGGAGATCGTGGCGGCCTCCCACGAGCGACTGAGCGAGCAGCACATCGTCGACACGGTGCTCGCCCAGGTGCCCGAGCTCTACGGCGCGCGCGGCGCTGCCGTGTTCATCGTGGACGAAGCCGGCGAGCTCGTGTGCCGCGGCTCCTTCGAGGTGCCGACTGCGGTCGTGTCGACCTTCGAATCCACGCGCGGCTGGGTGCCGGATGCGACCGGCGACGATCGCGCCGCGGTGGTCGCGGTGCCGCGCGCCGGTTCCGACGAGCGCATCGGCCAGCGCATGCGTGCCGTGATCAACGAGGAAGGCCTGACCGACCACGCCGCCGCGCTCGTGCCGCTGACGGGCCGCGAGCAGACGCTCGGGCTGGTCCTCATGACCTTCGCCGGCGACCTGCCCGACGAGTTCGCCGACGAGGCGACCGCCGGACGCGCAGGCATGCTCGGCGCGTTCGGCCGCCAGATCGGGGCAGCGCTGCTCAACGCACGCAGCTTCGACCGTGAGCGGATGCTTCGTGAGCGCACCGAACGGCTGCTCGACACCGAGCGCGAGAACTCCCGGCAGGTCCGCGCGCTGCACGAGGTCTCGCGCGCCTTCGCCAACTCGCTCTCGTTCGAGGAGACGCTCGCCGCGGCCGCCGAGGCGATGACCGAGCGCCTCGACGTGGACGCGGTGTGGATCCGCACGCTCGACGATCGCGGCGACTCGATGCTGCTGCGCGCGTTCCACGCGTCCTATCCGGAGCTCGCAGGTGCGCTCGAGCGGATGGTCGCCGCGCCCGAATCGCGCGAGGATCCGATCACGGTCGAGGTCGTGCAGTCGCGGCGCGCCGTGCTCGTCACCGACCCAGACGCGGAGGAGTGGTCGCGCAGCGAGCTCATCCGCCGCCTGCGCCCGTTCCTGCAGCGCGGCTCGACGATCGCCGTGCTGCCGATGATGCGCCCGGGCTCGGCCGCCGAGGACGTCATGGGCACGCTCGTGATGCTCTCGATCGACCCGGCACACGCGCTGACCTACGACAAGGTCGACATCGCCACGAGCGTCACCGACCAGGCAGCGCTCGCGCTCGACAACGCACGCCTGTACCAGCAGCAGAAGAGCTTCGCGGAGATCATCCAGGAGAGCCTGCTGCCACGGCGCCTGCCCGACGTGCCGGAGATCGACTACGGCGTGCTCTACCGCAGCGCGGTGGCCGGCGGGGATGCGCCGCAGATCGGCGGCGACTTCTACGACTTCCTCGAGCTCGAGGATGGTCGGCTCGCGATGGCGCTCGGCGATGTCACGGGCAAGGGCGTGCAGGCCGCGGCCGACACGGCGATGACCAAGTACGTGTTCCGCTCGCTCGCGCGCGAGCACCCGAATCCCGCCAACTTCCTGCGCTACGCCAACGAGGTCGTCTGCGACGAGATCTCGAGCGGCAAGTTCGTGACCCTCTTCTACGCCGTGATCGATCCGGTCCGTGGGACGTTCACGTGCGGCAACGCCGGGCACCCGGAAGCCAAGCTGCTGTTCCCGGGCGGCACCGAGCGCGCCGACGGCTCGATCGTCCCGGAGTTCGAGCCGGAGATCACGAGCATCGGGATGGAGGGCCTCGCGCTCGGCATCCTGCAGGACCAGGACTACGAGGAGAAGGAATACCCCTTCCCGCCCGGTTCGGCGCTCGTGGTGTACACCGACGGCGTGGTCGAGGCGCGGCGCGAGGGACGCCTCTACGGCCAGTTCCGGCTCGAGCGGCGGATCCTGGAGGAGGCCGGCGGCGGCGCCGGCCAGATCGCGTACTCGATCTACGAGGACTGCCACGCCTACGCCGAGCACGGCCTCAACGACGACGTCGCGATCGTCGTCGTGCGCCACGTGCCGCAGCCCTGACGAAACCGCGGGCTGCCGATCCCCGACGAACGGGTGGACGACTTCGCGCTCGGCCGGACACCGTGCGCGGCTGGGACGCAGGTGACCTCCATCACGCCATCGATCGTGGCTGACGTGCTCGTACTGGGCGCGGGCCCGGGCGGCGCCACGACAGCGCTGCACCTGAGGCGCCTCGGCGTCAGCGCAGCCGTGCTCGAAGCGCGCGATGCGATCGCCACGCGGCCCAATGTCGTCGATCTCACGGCCGAGGCAGTGGATTCCGCACGGCGCGCCGGGATCGGCGCGGCATTCGACGGCCGGATGGGCCCGAGCAAGCGCGGGGAGGCGGGCGCCTCGCTCGCGCTGCGCACCATCGAGAACGAGGCACGCGCGCAACTCGCCGCGCACGGGGTTCCCGTGCACTACGGCGCGCGAGTGAGCGGGCTGTCGCAGGCAGCCGACGGCATGCAGCTGGTGCAGCTCGCCGACGGGCGCGTCGCTGCCGGGCGCTACGTCGTGAACGGCACCGGTGGTCGCAGCGGCATCGAGCAGGGGCTCGGCATGGGCCTCACCTTCAAGGGCGACTGGACCTGGTTCGCCGCCGCGCGGACCAGTCACGCACCGAACTATGGGAGCGGCACGCGCCTCGGGGGCCTGCTCGGCATGGTCCGCGCCGACAAGGTCGACCGGTTCGGCGAGCTGCGTCCCGGCTACGACGCGCTGCCGCTCCCGGCGGAGGCCGAGCCGTGGCGCAGCACCCTGTGGTACGGCTGGCAGAACCCGACCGACGGCCTGTCGGTCTTCTCGCCGATCAACTCACGCGACTTCACGCTCCTCACCCCGGCCCAGATGGCGGATCGCACGCTCGCGCCGGCGTGGGCTGGTGGTGCTCGCGAGGTGCTCGACCAGCCGCGGCTCATCCGCGCCGAGAGCGCGAGCGTCGAACATGCGCGTGTCGGGGCGGTGCTCGCAATCGGCGATGCCGCGGGGCGGGCCCATCCCGAGCACATGATCGGAACCCAGCTCGCGCTCCTGGACGCCGAACGCGCCGCCATCGCACTACGCGCGGCACTCGACGATCCCGCGAAGGCGGACGAGATCCTCGGTACCTTCGATGCGGAGACGCTCGCCGCGCACGCCGAGTTCGGACACGACGGCACCCGTGTGTTGGCGAGCGACCCGTTCCGCGGCGAAGGGGTCGACGTGCTCGAGCTGACGAAGCTCGATCGCTGGCCGACGGCCGAGGTCGCCGCAGCGGGTTGAGCCTGTAGCCTCGGCGCATGCCGTCCGAGCCCCGATCGCAGCGAGCCACCCGCCGTCTCCGGCTGGTCGTGTTCGCGAGCGGCACCGCCACGATGGCGCTCCAGATGGCAGCGGTCAGGTTGCTCGCGCCGTGGATGGGCGCATCGTCGATCGTCTGGGCGACGATCATCGGGCTTTCGCTGCTGGCGTTGTCCGTCGGCTACGTGCTCGGCGGGCGGCTGGCGGACCGGCTCGCCGACGGTCCGACCCTGGCGCGCACGCTCGCGGCCGCGGGGATCCTCACCGCTATGGTGCCGGTCATCGCGCCAAGCCTGCTCCCGCACGCGCGCCTCGGCATCGAGCAGGGCGCGTGGTCGGACCTCGTAGGTGCCGGTGTGGCGTACGCCGTGTTGTTCCTCGGACCGTGCCTGCTGCTCGGCGTGACGCCGCCGTATGCCATCCGTCTGGCGCTGGCTCACGTGGACGATGCCGGGCGCACCGCCGGCCGCCTCTATGCGCTCTCGACCGTCGGATCCATCCTCGGCACGCTGCTGACCGCGCTCGTGCTCGTGCAGTGGATCGGCACGCGCGCGACGCTCGTCGCGATCGCCGTCGTGCTCCTGCTCGCGGCTGTCGCGGCGCGTCGAGTCAGTGCGGTGGTGGGGCGCGCCGACGATGCGCAGGCGGTGCGGGCCACCGGAGCAGGCGTGCTGACCGTGCGCCTCGCGGGCGCCATCGTGCTCGTCGAGGGGCTCACCCTGATGGCGAGCGAGATGTCCGTCGCGCGCCTCGTGGCACCGTTCTTCGGGGCGAGCCACGCTGTCTGGGCGATCATCATCGCGACCGTGATGGGCAGCATCGCGCTCGGGTCCCGGCTCGGCGGGCGCTGCGCGGATCGCTGGCCGACGCTCGGTGCGCTCGTCTCACTGCTCGCGATCGCCTCGAGCGCGGTGGCCGTCCTGCCGTTCGTGGCGGCGCCTGTCATGCGCCTGTCGACCGGTGGCATCGACGAGGTCGCGATCGGCACCGTCGTCGGCACCTTCCTCGCCACGATGGCGCTGCTCGTGGTGCCGATGACACTGCTCGGCATGATCCCGCCGTGGGTGCTGCGCCTGGCGGTCGAGGATGTCACTCGCGCGGGCGGCATGGCGGGTCGGCTCTACGCGCTGTCGACGACCGGCGCCCTCGTCGGCACCTTCGCGAGCGTGCTGTGGCTGATCCCGACGCTCGGCACCCGGCGCACGATGCTGCTGTTCGCGGGCGCGCTCGCACTGCTCGCTGCTGCCCTGTGGCTGCGACGCCTCCCAGCCGTCGGCCGTCGATCGACCCTGCTCGCGCCCGCCAGCCTCGTGCTCGTGCTCGGGCTCGCGTTCGCGCCGACAGGCCTGGTCAAGCCGCTGGACGGCGACCACGTCCTCACCGAGCGCGAGAGCCGGTACCAGTTCATCCAGGTCGTGGAGGAGCCCGCCGACGTCGGCGGACGCCGCCTGCTCCAGCTCAACGAAGGCTGGGCCGTGCACTCGATCTGGTCACCCGACACGGTCCTCACCGGTGGCATCTGGGACCACTTCCTCGTGCTGCCGGCGCTGCTGGAGCGAGAGGGCGGATGGGACGATCCTGATGCGACCCAGTCCGAGCGGTCGAGCCGCAGGTCCGAGACCCAGGTCTATCCGCCGTGCAGCGACTCGCAGACCATGGCGGTGTGCGCCACCTCCTACCTGAGCGATTCCGCGGGCGACCTCGACATGTTGGTCATCGGCAGCGCCGCGGGAACCGCGGCTCGTGCGTACCGGGAAATCCGGCCGACGGTCGAGATGACGAGCGTGGAGCTCGATCCGCGTGTCACTGCGGTCGGGGAGAAATACTTCGAGCATGACGGTGAAGACGTCATTGCCGAGGACGGGCGGCCGTTCCTGGCGGGTTCCGATGACAGGTGGGATGTGATCCACGTCGACGCATACCGTCAGCCGTACATCCCGTTCTACCTGACGACGCGCGAGTTCTTCGGGCTTGCAAAATCGCGCCTCGAGCCAGGCGGGATCTTCTCGATCAACGTCGGATCGACGCCCGAGGATCCCCGGATCAACGAAGCCGTGGCGGCATCGATGCGTGCCGCCTTCCCGCTGGTCGCGCGCTACCGCGCCGAGGAGTACAACGAGGTCATCGTCGGGATCAACGACCCGGATGTCACCCTGGATGAACTTCGCGAACGGATCGGCGCGAGCGACCTCGCGCGCGGTGACGCACCCTACTTCGATAAGAGTGGCGCCGAGGACCCGGACCAGCTCGCCGCGCTGTTCACTGACTTCGCCGCTGGGATGCGCGAGGTCGAGCCCGACCCGGAGCGGGTCCTCACCGACGATCGTGCCGCGGTCGAGTGGATGACGGACCGCATGATCTTCGGCGCAGCGGACTGATCGACCCCGGGCTCCGCGCGTCGCATGTACCGTTCCTGTCGTCCAACGACACGATCGCGCCATTCGACTGCCGGTGTTGGCTGCCGCCGGGCGGGCGCCGGCCCGATACGATCACACCCAGATGGATGACGTCGGTGCAGAGGGTTCCACGGAGGCGCCAGCGGCGCCCCGAGGGCGCTGGGGCACGATCGGCTGGATCGCGTGCAGCGCCGTGCTCATCGCGCTCGTCGGCGGCATCTGGCTCAAGGTCGACCACGACCGCGCCGGCGCCAGCCTCGCCAACGCGATCATCGACGGCGAGCGCCCGCCCGCGCCCGCACTGCCGACCTCCGCGCTCAAGCGCACCGACGGGACCGGCCTCCCCGCGTGGTACCGCGCCTCCGGAGAGAACCAGTCTCGAAAGGCGCCTGGCGCGAAGATCCTCGTCGTGAACTGGTGGGCTTCCTGGTGCGGCCCGTGCAAGGACGAGGCTCCGGCCCTGCGCGCCATCGCCAAGGATTACCGCGCCACGGTCACGGTCGTCGGCATGAACGCCTCGGCCCAGGACCTCGAGAGCGATGCGCGCGCCTTCGCCAAGGAGTACGAGCTCGACTTCGTGCTGCTGCGCGCCGGCCGGGCGCACGAGGATGCCTGGGGGATCAACGGATTCCCGGAGACCTTCGTGGTCGGCACCGACGGGCGCATCAGCTCGTTGGTGAACGGCCCGGTCGACGAGGACACCCTCCGTGGGCTGCTCGACGCCGAACTCGACGAGGACCGGGCATGAAGCCGCGCCTGGTCACCATCGCCCAGGCGTGGCAGGTCGCGAGCCTCGTCGCCTGGGTGGTGCTCGTGGCGTTCGTACTCGGGGCGGCGTCGCCCGCCCGCGCCGCGACCTCCGATGCCGAGGCCGCCGCGTCCGCTCCGGCGCCCCGCCTCGAGCAGCGCCGCGACACGCCACAGACGAGCGTCGACGAGGTATCGCGCGAAGTGATGTGCCCGTCGTGTGACACCACGCTCGACCAGTCCAACAGCCCGGCAGCCGAGCGCATGCGCGCCTGGGTCGCGTCCGCGGTCGCCGCGGGGTGGACGGAGGAGGAGATCCGCGACGGGCTCGTGGAGGAGTACGGCGGCGAGGAGGCTATCCTCGCGACGCCGCGCGCGAACGGCCTCGGCCTGCTCGCATGGCTGGTCCCGGCGATCGTCGCGCTCATCGCGCTCGTCGGCGGATTCGCGCTCGTTCGTCGGTGGCGATCAGATGCTCGGCCGCCCGCTGCGCCGGGTGACGAATCGGATCAGACGCGATCGGGTTCTTCGGCGTAGTCCCACTGCTCGTCGTCGGCGGCATCGACCTCGCCGTCCCCCTCGACCCACTCGCCGCCCTCGCCGGATTCCTCGGCCGCGAGGTAGCGCTTCCACTCGCGGCGACGGGCCAGGTATCGCTTGAGTAGCTTGGAGGCGAGCCAGATCGCGAACGCGCCGAGCGCCGAGACGAACCACTTGGGCAGCTGGACGAACCGCGGCAGGGTCGTGGACTGCTTGCCGGCAGCCTCACTCTCGAGCTCGACCTTCGCCGTGAAGATGCCGAGCGCGGGCAGGCCCTTCAGCTCGACCTGTCCGGCAGATTCGCCGCCGGGGTAGACGGTGAACTTCTTGATCTCGTAGCGCCCGACGACACGGTTGAAGATGTCACGCACGACCACGCGCCCCGAGGGCGTCAGCAGTCGCTCGCCGTCGTTCTCGTACTCGGTGGAGAGTGTCAGCCGGTGCGACTTGAACCACGACGGGCCGACATAGAAGCGCGCGTTCTCCGGGACCTTCTTGCCCTCGCGCGTCGCCTCGATGTTCTTCTGCGAGCTCGTGATCGTCGCCTTGGTGAGGTTGCCCTTGATCGGGGCGTCGCCGGGCAGCTCGACGATGAAGATGCCGACCTGCTTGAACTGGGGAGCGATGCCGGCGCCCTGGGTCTGGGTCGGCTGCGAGCGCTGGGTCGCCGTCACGGCGAAGGGCTTGGAGCCGGGCTTGATCGTCTCGGGGACCCGGATCGTCAGGCCCACCGTGCCCTGGTCACCCGGGGCGAGCCGGAAGCTGGACTTCTCCAGGGTCACCCAGGCGGCGGCACCCTCGCGCACCCCGTGGCGGACCTCGACGATCAGCTCCGCCGTGGAGCCGACGACCTGCGCGACGTCCAGGTCGAACTCGATGGGGTCCTTGGAGCGGTTGTGGATGATCACGTTGCGCTTGATCACGGAGCCGGGACCGACCTGCTCGCCGCCATCGGGGCGCACGGTCTCGATGCGCTCGGCCGCCGGGCTCATGACGACCTTGCCGTCCAGGCCCGCGGTGCCACGCTTCTCCACCTTGAACGCCGCCGCCGGTGAGGCGAGGAGCGTCGCCGCGATCCACCCGGCCACGGCGAGCGAGGCGACGAACGGCAGGACACGACGAAAGCGCGAGAGTTCGATCACGATGGCTCCTTACCCACGCGGGCGCGGTCGTTCACGCCTGCGGACGCGCGGGGCGTGCGCTGGGACGGCGGCCGAGCGGGTAGCGTGGCGGGATGACCATCGTCCTGCTCGCCTGTCGCGACCTCATGACCGCCAGCCGCTTCGAAGGGGGCGATGGTCTCGACGTGCGTCGCTGCGGGTCCGTCGAGCGTGTCCTCGAGGCGCTCGAGGCCCATCCGGGGGCGGCCGTGGTCGTCGACATGACCGCATTCCCGGACCTGCCCGAGCAGCTGCGCAGCGGGACCGCCGAGGTCGGCGCGATCGTCGCATTTGCGCCGCATGTGCAGGAAGAACTGCTCGAGAAGGCCCGTCCGCACGCGGATCTGGTGGCGCCCCGAGGGGCCGTGGTTCGTTCGCTGGCGAAGCAGATCGATCGCGCATTCACGAATCGAGGTACCACTTCCGACGGGGATGCACGATAATCGGGTCACTATGACCTATGTCATCGCTCAGCCCTGCCTGGACACCAAGGACCGCTCCTGCGTCGACGTGTGCCCCGTGGATTGCATCCACGAGGGTCCCGACCAGCTCTTCATCGACCCCGAGGAGTGCATCGACTGCGGTGCCTGCGAGCCCGAGTGCCCGGTCGAGGCGATCTTCCCCGAGGATGCCGTCCCGCAGAAGTGGGACGAGTACATCGAGAAGAACAAGGCGTTCTTCGCCTAGCGAGGCTCCGACCTTCCGGGCGAAACCGTCCATCGCGTCGTCTCGACATTCCGACGAGGACCACACAGGTCGGACCGGGGGGTCAAGCGATGAACGTCGCAGCAACGGGTGCTCCGCGCCCAGGCGATACGAAGGTGCGCGATGCTGCGCTGGCGGCGGGGGGCACGCTCGCTGCGGTCTCCATGCCGATGGTCTTGTTGAGCGGGATGTTCGGCAAGCAGGCGTATCACCAGTCCTGGGGCAACATGGTGATGAAGAATACGTCGCCGTACATCGGCATGTACGCGCTGCCCGCCGCCGCTGGCGTCGGCACGGCGGCCTTTCTCGGCGGTGGTGCGGCGGGAATCGCGGGTGGAGCGGTTGCCGGTGGAGTCGTGGGTGGCGCACTGGGGGCATCCGTCCTGCATCGGTTCATCGCCGAGGGTGAGAAGACCATGTCGCGAGCAGGTACTGCGCGATGGGGAGCGGCTGCAGGAGTTCTCGCGGCCGTCATGGGCGCCACGGTGTATGCCGGTATAAACGCCTCCCAGCCTGCAGCAGCCGAGACCTGACACGGAGCCGGCACTGAGTTGTCGCACGTCGTGCGCATCTCGTGCGTGCCCGGGCGAGATCGTGTTCCCACACACAGAGCGGCCGCCGCGAGGGCAGCGGCCCGGAGGGAGCACACCATGCACGCACACGCAGCAGCAGCCGATCGACCGATCCCGTTCGACGGCGACGTGGACCCGGGGATCGAGCAGTTCAATGATGGCGCGGCCGTCGCGCCGACGACCGGGTCCGGCGGGGATCTCGGTGCCGAGGCGGTGGCACATGCGCTGCTGCGGCTGGTGGCCGAGCACCCGGGACAGATGGGTCGCCTGCGCGCGGCGCGCGTCGTCGGTGGGTATCCGGTTCCGCATCGCGATGGGCATGAGCAGTTCGATGCAGCTGCCTTCGCCGTCGAGGTCGGCTGGCCGCTGCGCGAGTTCACGCGGCTGGTCGATGCGCTCATCAGCGGTCGACTCGTGGCGCAGACTGCCGGGCCTCGCCCCGTGCTGGTCCTGACGCGCGCAGGCTTCCGCACGCTCGAGGCGCTCGAGGGCGGATCCGTACGGACCCCGTAGGGCCGTCCGGTCGCGCGACGCGTGACGTCAGGTGCCTGTGGGACCATGACACCCGTGGATCGGACCGCAATTTTCGGGCCCCCCGGGTCGGGCAAGGCAGGGCGGGTCGTCGAAGCGGTGCGCGAGGGCGCATCGCGCGACGGCGGCGCGTTCCTGGTCGTACCCAACCTGGTCGACCGGAGCCGGTTCCTGCGCGAGCTGGCGGCATCCGGATCGACGCTGCTCGACATCGAGGTCGGAACCTGGAGCGCCCTCGTGCAGCGCATCGCGGCGGCCCCGGTACGGCGGCCCGATGCCGCGATGGAGCGGGTGCTCGTCCGTCAGGCGATCGAGCGGGTCCCGTCGCTCGCGTCGAGCCTGCGCTGGCGCGGCTTCGCCGAGACGGCACGTGGTCACGTCGTGGCGCTGCGGCGCGCCAGCGTGTGGGGCGGCGAGGCGCGTACCGATGCGGTGTCGAAGCTGCCCGGAGGTGACGTCGCCGCGTGGGACGCACTGGTCGAGGCCTACGGCGAGCTGCTTCGCGAGCGGCGGCTGTTCGACGATGCCTGGCTGGAGCGCCGGATGCGGCGACGCATCGAGGCGCGCGAGCTGGGGGTCGGCGCAGTCGTCGCGTACCAGACGCTCGCGCCGACCCGGATCCAGGTGCGGATGCTCGAGGCGGTCGCCCAGCACGTGCCGGTGACCGTCTCGCTGCCGTGGCGGGGCGGGCGGGGGCTGCACGACGCGGTGTCGCACCTGCGGGACCACTGGGTCGCGAATGGTTGGCGCGTCGAGACGACGTCCCGATCCACGAGCGATGACGTACTCGAGTGGTTCGCGGCTGAGCTGTTCGAGCCGAGTCCTGCTCCGCCCAGCGCCGTCGCCGGCGGCGGCGGGCTCGTGCCGCTCGGGTTCGTCGAGTGCAGCGGGGCGCAGCAGGAGGCCGAGGAGGTCGTCGCCGAGGTGGGGCGGCTGCTCGCCGCTGGCGTACCGATCGGGTCGATCGCGGTGACCGCAGCGCGGCCCGATGCCGACGCTGCGCTCTTGCAGGGCGTGTTCCGCCGCGCCGGGATCCCGCTGGCATCGATGCTCGAGCGACGAGCGCCCGATGTCCCGGTGGGGCGCACGCTGCGCGACCTGCTCGTGGCGGTCGAGGACGATGATCCGGCCGCGCTCGTGGCGACGCTCGGCTCGCCCGGCATGCCCGTCGCACCGCGTGCCTACGAGCTCGCGGACGTCGCCCTTCGTGGGGCTGGCACCGTGCGAACGATCGACGAAGCGATGGCCCTGCCCGCCGTCGCACGGGCAGCCCCGCGACCGGTTCGGGAGCTGGTGCGCGCGTGCTCGGGCGCACCGGGCGCAACGAGCGTGCTCGATGCCACGCTCGGCGTGCTCGCGGAGCTGCTGCCGCCGGACGAGGGCGCGCTGCGGCTGCTGACAGCCCTCGCGGCGATCCTCGAGTCGCTTGCTGCTGCAGCGGGCAGGCGCGATGCCGTGCGGCTGGGCGAGATCGTCGCAGCCGTGGAGGGGCATTCGCTCCGCGTGCCTGACCGGGTCGACGAGGGTCACGTCGTGCTCGCGCGCATCCTCGATCTTGGAACGACGCGCTTCGACGCCGTCGTCGTCTACGGGCTGCACCACGGCCGCTTCGGCGCGAGCGCCGAGCGCGACGACGAGCAGCCCGC
>JAOPYU010000154.1 GCA_025964455.1 Thermoleophilia bacterium
GGCATCCCCGAGGACGATCCCCGCAACCCCGCGGTCATCGCGGACAACGTCGGCGACAACGTCGGCGACTGCGCCGGCATGGCAGCGGACCTGTTCGAGACCTACGCGGTCACGGCCGTCGCGGTGATGGTCCTCTCGCTCCTGCGCTTCAGCCCGGAGGTCGCCGAGCGCGCCGTCCTGCTGCCGCTCGTGATCGGCGGCATCGCCGTCATCGCCAGCGTCATCGGCACGTTCTTCGTGCGCGGCAAGAACGTCATGGGCGCGCTCTACAAGGGCGTCATCGGTGCGGCAGTCATCTCCGGCATCGGCACCTGGTTCGCGATCGACGGCATCGTCGGCGACGGCCTCACCAACAAGCTGGGTGAGAAGTTCACCAGCGGTGAGCTGTTCGCATCGGCAGTGGTCGGCCTCGTCATCACCGGCCTGCTCATGTTCATCACCGAGTACTACACGGGCACCAAGTGGAAGCCGGTGAAGGACGTCGCGAAGGCATCCGAGACGGGTCACGCCACGAACATCATCGCCGGTCTCGGCAAGGGCTTCGAGGCCACTGCCGCTCCGGTCGTCGTCATCGTCGCGGGCATCTTCGTCGCGTTCAGCTTCGCCGGCCTGTACGGCATCGCGATCGCGGTCATGAGCATGCTCGGCCTCGCCGGTATCGTCGTCGCACTCGATGCGTTCGGTCCGATCACCGACAACGCCGGCGGCATCGCGGAGATGGCCGACCTGGACGAGAAGGTCCGCAACGAGGTCACCGATCCGCTCGACGCGGTCGGCAACACGACCAAGGCGATCACCAAGGGGTACGCGATCGGTTCCGCCGGTCTCGCAGCGCTCGTCCTGTTCGCGGCCTACACCGACGACCTCGCGGCTCTGCCGGGTGGTTCGAGCGAAGAGCTCGTCAAGGCGTTCTCGCTCTCCAACCCGCTCGTGCTCGGTGGCCTGCTCATCGGCGGCATGATGCCGTTCCTGTTCGCCGCGTTCGCCATGAACGCGGTCGGCAAGGCCGGCAGCGCGGTCGTCGAGGAAGTGCGACGCCAGTTCCGCGAGAACCCGGGCATCATGGAGGGCACCTCCAAGCCGGACTACCGCACCTGCGTCGACCTCGTCACGAAGAGCGCGATCCGACAGATGATCGTTCCGGCGCTCATCCCGCTCGTGATCCCGGTCATCGTGGGCATCCTCAGCTACCAGATGCTCGGTGGCCTGCTCGTCGGCACGATCGTGACCGGCATCTTCCTCGCCATCTCAATGACCGCCGGTGGTGGCGCATGGGACAACGCGAAGAAGCTCATCGAGGACGGCGCACACGGCGGCAAGGGCACCGATGCCCACGCCGCGTCGATCACCGGTGACACGGTCGGCGATCCGTACAAGGACACCGCCGGACCGGCCATCAACCCGCTCATCAAGATCGCCAACCTCGTTGCGCTCCTGATGATCCCCGTCTACGCAAGCGTGGGCGGCGACTTCGGCAACTACCTGGGTTCGTGGCTCAACATCTGATCCGCGCCTTCGGGTGATGCAGTTCGCGCAGGGCTCCGACCTCGGTCGGGGCCCTGCTGCGTCTTCGGGGTTGGAACGCGAGCGGCCGGTGAGGCGACGAACGGGTGGACGGATGCAGCGACGGGGCGGCATCCATGGGACACGGACGGGGACACCATGACGGCAATCGCCGGATTTTCACTGCCGCAGCAGGCTGACCGAGGCACGCTTCGCGGCGTCGCCACGGGCGCGGGCACGGGCGCGCTCGCAGGCGGCACCATCGGATTCGGAGCCGGCGCCTTCCTGCGCGAGGGCGTCGGCCCGATGGGCATGGGTGCGGGCCTGGGTGCACTCGGCGGCGCGCTCAGCGGTGGCATGACCGGCGCCTTCGGGCTGCCCGGCGGGATCGCGGCGACGATCGCCGCGCCCGTCGCCACGAGCGCCTTCGTGCTCAAGCGATTCGGCGTGAACGACATCGGGATCATGATGGCCGGCATGGCCGCGATTCCCGTCCTCGCCGGCGGGATCGCAGGCGCGATCGCCGGCGTCGCCTCGACGCACTGACGCAGCCCCCTCCGCAGGGCGCGTACCATCCGAGGGTCTCACGACCCCTGGAGCACGGATGCGCCTCGTCACACTCGCCCCCTTGAACGCCAACCCCGCCGCAGATCGCTTCCTCGGCGACCAGCTGCAGGCGGTGCGTCACTACGTCGTGCAGGCGGTCGTCGCGACCCGCGCCCGAGATGGCGTGGAGCCCACCAAGCCGTTCTGGCACCACACGGCGCTCGAGGCACTCGCTGCCGCCCGTGCCAGCAACGACGCCGCCGCAGGCGCGATCGCGCTCGGCGCGCGCCCCTACGACTACGCGGCGATCAACCAGGCGATCGACTCGGCGCGGAGCTTCCTGCGCAGCGCCGTCGACCGCAACGGGACGCCCTTCATGCCGATGATCACGCAGGCGAGCCGCGTCGCGGGGCACGCCCGCGACCTCGTCGACGACGCCCTCAGCGCACGGGCGCTCGCAACCAGCGCCTGAGCCTCGCTCGCTGCGCCGCGCTCGGTGACAGAATGCCGCGGTGAGCGGCAGCACAGCATCGGGCGGGACCACGGCACCCGCCGGAGGTTCGCCGGAGCCGGCAGGCGGCGGTGACCACGGGCTCCAGCGCGTGCTCGGCGTGCCGGCCCTGTTCAGCGCTGCCTACGGCAACGTCGGCTCGAGCATCTACTACGCGCTCGGCCTCGTCGCGGGCTTCGCGCTCGGCCTGACGCCGCTCGCCTTTATCATCTCCGGCGTCATCTTCGTGATGACCGCCCTCACCTACGCCGAGGGCACGACGGCCTACCCGGAAGCGGGCGGCGCATCCTCCTTCGCGCGCCACGCCTTCAACGAGCTCGCGAGCTTCATGACCGCGTGGGCTCAGCTGCTCAACTTCGTCATCACCATGGCGATCAGCGCGTTCTTCGTCCCGCACTACCTGGCCGTGTTCTGGGAGCCGCTCGGTCACTCGCCGGGCGACGTGATCGGCGCGATCGTCGTGATCGTCATCCTCGCCGTGCTCAACATCGTCGGCA
Organism: Thermoleophilia bacterium; assembly: GCA_025964455.1. Next base: position 3,058 of record JAOPYU010000154.1, read on the forward strand.
CGGAGGAGACGGCCGCGCTCACCGTCGCGCTCGCGCTCGCCGACTTCGGCACCCAGGTGCTGCTCGCGATGCTCGGCATGCTGCTGCTGTTCGACGCCGGCACGCTCGTCTCGAACGTCGACCTCTGGGTCGCGCCGACGTTCAAGGACTTCATGCTCGGCATCACGCTCTCGATGATCGCCTACACCGGCATCGAGACGATCTCCAACATGGCGGAGGAGACCCGCGACCCGATCCGCGCCGTGCCCCGCGCGATCGGCTGGGTCGTCGCGGCGGTGCTCTCGCTCTACATCATCCTGCCGCTCGTGGCCCTGAGCGCGATGCCGGTGCGAGAGGTCTCGCCCGGAACGTTCGAGACCGAGCTCGGCACCAAGTATGCAGGCGATCCGTTCATCGGCAT
>JAOPYU010000176.1 GCA_025964455.1 Thermoleophilia bacterium
GCGACCGACCTCGGATCCGGGATGGATTACGTCGCGTTCGGAAGTCCCACGGCAGCGGCAGGCTGGGCCGGCGGTGGGTCGAAGTACACAGCGCCATACGAGGTGCCGTACGCCTGGACATCCGCCACTACCGGGCCCAACCAGCTGCTCTGGACGGCGCTTGACGTGGCAGGTAACAGCACCAACGGCTCGTACGAGTTCCGCGCCGACGCTACGGCGCCGACGGGCGGCTCGATCACCTACGGCAACGGCGTGCAGACGACGGCGGCGATCTCGGTGGTTCCCGGTACGGATGCCGAATCAGGCATCGCGTCGTGGGACGTCGAGCGACGCGACGTCCCGACCACGTCACCCGGCACGTGCGGGACCTCCTGGGGCGCCTGGTCGCCGGTCGCGACCGGTTCGACCAGCTTCACCGACTCGACGGTCGCTTCCTCGACCTGCTACCAGTACCGGCTCCTGGTCAATGACAACGTCGGCAACCAGACGCTGGTCACCGGCAGTTCCACGCTGATCACCGGGAGCCCCGGCGTGGTCATCACGGAGACAGGCACCTCGACGACGGTCACCGAGAACGGCGCGACCGACACCTACACGGTGAAGCTGCGGTCGGCGCCGACCAGCAACGTGACGATCTCCATCGCCGGCACCTCCCAGGTGTCCGCCTCGCCCGCGTCCCTGACGTTCACGCCCGCTGACTGGAGCTCGCCCCAGACCGTGACTGTCACCGCGGTGGACGACGCGCGCGACGAGTCCGATCCGTTGCCGACCGTCACGACCCACTCCGTGTCGACGAGCGATCCCAGTTACTCGCCGCTGGTCGGCACGCCCATCGTTCAGGTCGTCAACACGCTCGACGACGATGAATCCGCGGTCGTCGTGAGCTCGGTCTCCGGCACGCTGGCCGAGGGCTCCGCTGCCGTCGGGACGTACGCTGTCGTGCTCAACTCCCAGCCGCAGGGCAGCGTCACCGTCGCGGTCACCCCTGACGCGCAGTCGAGCGTGACCCCGTCGACGCTGACCTTCACTGCCGCGGACTGGTCGACGGCCAAGACCGTGTCGGTGCGTGCACTGGACGACTCCGACCTGGAGGGGACCCACCAGACAACGATCTCCCATGTGACGAGCTCGACTGCCGACCCGCTCTACAACGGGTACCCGACGGCTTCCCTCGCGGCCTCGATCACCGATGACGAACAGGCGCGGATCGTCGTGTCGTTGGCCCCGGGGGCAGAGGTCGACGAGTCGAATGCCGCCGACGTGGAGACCGTCTCGGTGCAGCTCGCGTCCAGGCCGGCAGGCGTGGTCACCGTGACGGCAGCGCCGGTCGCAGGACAGCTCGCGGTCTCGGCGGCGACGCTCAGCTTCTCCCCCGCCACGTGGAACACGCCGCAGTCGATCACCGTGACCGCCGTGAACGACAGGGTCGCGGAGCCGAATCCGCACGCGGCGCGCCTGACGCTCAGCCCGTCGGCCACGGATACGCGCTGGGCGGCCAGCGGCGACACGGTCGTCTCGATCGGTGTACGCGACGACGACATCGCCGCGCTCTCGGCGCGCCCAGCGCAGGGCGTGGATCGCACGAGCGACGGCGCGATCGCCCTGGCCGAGGGGCAGACATCGGGCGTCGGCATTGCCATTCGCGCTGGCGGAGACCCCACGAGCGACATCGTCATCGTGCCGCGCTCCGAGCCCAGCAGGCAGCTCGTGTTCAGCCCGGCCTCGGTGACGATCCCGGCAGGATCGCACGACCAGGTCGTCACGGTCATGGTTCGCGCAGCCAATGATGACGTCGAGGAAACCGCGATCCACGACGCATCCGTCGCATGGACCGTCCGCACGGGCGATGCCCTCTACGCCGGCGCAGCCCTCGAGGACATCCGGTTCGGCATCACCGACGACGACGCGCCACGCATCACCCGCGAGACCACGCCGGATCCCAGCCCGCCGACGAACGATGGGGGAGGTGCCAGGACCCCGGATCCCGCGCCCCCGACTGGCGGCGGCAGTACCCAGCCGACGAATCCAGCCCCCACCGGCGACCAGAGTGGCGAAACGACCACGAAGGACCCGGTGACCCCGACGCCGTCCGGGGACTCGGGCGGGAATGAGAATTCCGGAGCGAAGGACGGTGCCGCGAAGGGCGCTGGAACCAAGCGCGAGCAGCCGAAGCGGCAGAAGCCGAAGACCGGCATGAAGGCCGTCGCCGACCGCACGAAGCAGTGGGCCAAGGAACACACGGGTGCAGCAGTCACGGGTGCATCGGCCGCCGTGGCGGCTGGTGGCGCGGTCGCGGCGAAGGTCGCAGGAGGCGCGGCCGTGAAGGGCCTGGGCAGCTCGATGCTCGGGGAGCCCTCCAGCATGGTGCGGCGCGTCGTGCAGTCGATCAATCCGACGGGTGGCGAACACGGGCCGCATCGGCCGGGCAGCCGTACGGTGAAGAAGGTGTGGCAGCGTGCCCGCAAGGGGCGTGGGGCGGCTGAGCAATCGGGTACGCGTGGCCCCTCGCTGCGACGCCCGCTGCGCGACCTGCTGCCGCCCGAGCCGGACCCGGGCTTCGAGCTGGACCTCGAGGCGGCGCTGGATCCGAGCGCCGACGCCGGATTCGAGCTGGACCTGGACCAGGCGCCTGGTCGCGACGCAGGCTTCAACATCGACCTGGACGACTACGACGCGGCCTAAGAGCGATGGACGCCGGCGTCCGGGCTTTGGTACGATCTCTGCGCGCTGGTCCCAACCCACCAGTGCACCCGCGCGATTAGCTCAGTGGGAGAGCACCGCCTTGACATGGCGGGGGTCGCTGGTTCAATCCCAGCATCGCGCATGAAATACCTGCATATGGCACTGTGGTTTTTCCCCAGTGCCAACCGCGGACAACGAGCTTGAAGGCAAGCGCGCCGGTTGTCAGTAGATCGATTCTACTGTGGCCGGCGTTTCCAATTGGTCACGCTCTGCTGAAGCCCTCGATGAATTGCTCCACAGAGTCGTGGTACGTGTGCAGCTTCTCATCGGTCGTTACCAGCCGCGCTCGTCGAGCATGGCGAGCAGCGAGCGCTTGCGTTCGTGGTTGGTTCGGATCTCGGTGATTGCTGTCTCGAACGCTCGACGTCCATCATTGGATGCGAGCAGCGCGTCGGCGCGAGCGAGGTGCTGCGTGGCTCGTTCGTAGCTGCGTCGCGTGGCGTCGGCGACGCCGTGTGAGGCGAGGTTCAGGTAGACGGTTGCCGCGGCCTCGGGGTCGGATGTCTCGTTTGCCTGTGCCGCGCGAAGTGCGGTCTGCGGACCGCATGGCCAAGTTCGCGTGGCTTGGAGTGCCTCGCTCGCGAACCCCTCGGCCACGAGCAGTTCCACGAGTTCGGTGCTGCGGTTGTGAGCTTCCGCGACGGCTCGAGCGCGCTGGAGCGCGCGATCGCGCAGTTCGGCTCGTGCAGCGTCGGACGGCGCGCACCGGAGCAGTCGATGGAGGTCCGTCAAGCTGCAGCCGGGGGCGAAGAGAGTCCAGGCGTGCTCGATCGCGGCGTCGCGTTCGTCGCGAGCGAGGTGTACGTCGACGGCTGCCTCGTAAATCTGGCGCCCGTTGGCGTGCCGCTCGAGGCCGCGCGTGGTCCACGCCAGCGCATCGTCGAGTGCGTCGATGTCGACGAGGGCGCGTACGAGCCGGGCGTAGGCGTAGCCGGTCTCGAGCGACCGGCCAACGACCTCGACGAGGCGATCGATGTCACGCTCGGCTCGCGCGACCGACTCAAGGATCGAAGCGACCCTGCGCACGCGCTCCACGTGGTCGAAGTCGCGCAGGGGCCCCGTTGAACTCGGTGTGTTGCGTCCATCCAGATCGATCCATGCAGCGTCGGCGAGGCGCCGATACTCGGTAGCACCCGTCTCGCCGAGCACCGTTGCGTACCGCTCGTAGGCGTCGACGAGGAGGTCGAGGCCCGCTGTTGTCTCGATCTGGAAGAGGCGTCGTGCGAGCGTGACTGGGTCCGGTCGCGCCGCGGTGCACGCATCGAGATGGACGGCTTCCGCTCGGGCCATCAGAATTGACAGCTCGCCGCCGGAATCGTCGACGCGTCCATAGGCCGCGTCGCATCGCTTGAGGGCATACTCGGCGAGCTTGATCGCCGCAGCTGGATCGGTCGCGACGAGCGGTTCGATC
>JAOPYU010000177.1 GCA_025964455.1 Thermoleophilia bacterium
TTTTGTGACGTTGACCTCGCATGGCGAGCACAACGTCACAAAATTCGTGGCCGTCAGCGGACGAGGACGGCGGCGATGCGGTCCTGCAGGCCGCGGGCGGCGCTGTAGTTGATCCGACGACCGGCGGCGTCGTAGGTGAGGACCACGAAGCCGTAGCGCCGGCCCGAGCTGCGGTCGCTGAAGCCCGCGAGGCCCGACGCGTGGTTGAGCGTCCCGGTCTTGGCGTGGACCCGGCCGCGATATGGCGGGCGTGTCAGTCGCCGTCGCAGCGTGCCGTGGCCGCCCGAGGTTGCCATCGAATCGATCCAGTCCCCGCCCCACTCGGCCTGTGCGCCGACACCGAGCACATGGCCGAGCGTCCGCGCGGTCACGCGGTTGCCGTACGCGAGCCCGGAGCCGTCCACCCAGGTCACCGGGCGCATGTCGATCCCGATCGCCGACAGGACCGAGCGCGCAGCCCGTCGGCCGTCCTCGGTGGAGCCGGTCCCGCGCGCACCGAACCGCGCCACCCCGACCTGCTTGAGCAGCGTCTCGGCATAGAAGTTGTCGCTCGTGCGGTTCATGTGCTCGAGCAGCACCTCGAGCGGCGGGCTCGACACCGAGCCCGCGATCTCCGCCTCCTCGGGGACGCTGCCCGACTCGGTTGGGCCGGCGACGAACACGCCTTGCCGGGTCAACAGCTGACGGAACACGGTCCCGGCGCGCAGGTCGGGGGCGTGCGCCGAATCGCTGCCGACGTAGCGGCCCACGAGCGACTGGTTGACCGTCAGCGCGCCGAGCGCCCCAGCTTCCTCGAAACGGAACGCGGGCTTCCATCCCTCGACCCAGCGCTGCTCGTCGAACAGGTCGTCGTCGACCATGATCCGCCCCGTGACGCCTTCGATCCCGCGCGTACGCAGCGGCGCGACGAGCGACGCGAGATTGGCGCCGCGCCCGCCGTAGTTGTCCCGCAGGAATCCGTACGTCGAGAGCGATGGATCGCCTCCCCCGATGAGCCACACGTCCCCAATCCAGCGATTGCCGGCCTGGTGCCCGTCGAGCGCGACCTTCGTCTCGAACCGATGGTCCGGCCCCAGCTGCGCAAGCGCTGCCGAGCTCGTGAGCAGCTTCATCGTCGAGGCGGGCGTCACCGCTGTCGACGGCGTGTGGGTGTACAGCACGTCGCGCGTGGCCTGGTCCCAGACGTAGACGGAGGTTGATCCACCGACGGCGCTCTGGCGCACGGCCGTGCCGACGCGCGCCTCCAGCGAGGCACCAGTCGCCGCGGGCGTGACGATGCCGACGACCGCGATGCAGCTCGCGAGCACCGTCGCGAGCCTGCGGGTGCGCATGGCCCGACGCCTCGTCATGCCAGTCCGGACCGCACCGCGAAGACCGCGGCCTGGACGCGGTTGGTCAGCTGGAGCTTCATGAGGATGCTGGAGACGTGGTTCTTCACGGTCTTGGCGCTGATGCCGAGCTCAGACGCGATGTCGTTGTTGTCGAGCCCGCCCGCGACGAGGCGGAGCACCTCGATCTCGCGCTCGCTCATGTCCGTCCGAGGCGTGATCGGCAGCTTGCCGGTGCGAATGAATTCGAGGACCGTCGCGATCACGGTCGGCTGCATCCACGCCGCGCCGGCGTGCACTGCTCGGATGGCCCCGGCCAGCTGCTCCACCGGAGCACCCTTGGCGAGGTAGCCGCGAGCACCGGCCCGCACCGCGCGGTAGACGTCGGCGCGATCCGTGGAGCGGGTGAACATCACGACACCAGCCTCGGGCAGCTCGTCGGTGAACGCCTGCACGAGCTCGCCGGTGCTGTTGCCGTCGACCGTGTGCGAATCGAAGAGCGCCACGCTCGTGCGCGTGCGGCGTCCCATGTCGATGGCCCCGGCATCGCAACGCGAGTCGCCGACCACGCGGACGCCCTGGCCTTCGAGCAGCTGCCGCAGCCCGGCGCGGAACAGGTCATGGTCGTCAACGAGCAGCACGGCGGGCACCCGGGCCTCCTGCACGGGGGTGGCCGGAGCTGGGTTCGGAGCGAGGGCGGGCGGGCGAGCAGTCATCTCGCGCGAGCATACCGGCCGACGATGCCGTCAACGGGCCGCGCCGGAGGTGAGTGTTCACTCGCGGCCCGGCAGGATCGCGCCCCATCACGCTGGAAGACGAGCAAACGTAACCGATTGCAACACCGTCGGGATCATGGGGATAACGGCGCATCGGGCAGGACATGTCAGCGTGACGCCGAATACCCTGCGTAGAATCCCGCTCCATGCGTTTCTTCACCGCATCAGGCATGACCCAGTCCTCGCCTCGCAGCGCCTCAGTGCGCACAGTCTTCGTCCTCGCCGCCGGGCTCGCGCTCGCCGCCGCCATCTCCCTGCCCGCAGGAGCTCCTGCGACGCCGCTTGCTGACAAGCAGTCGCAGGCCGCGCAGCTCGACCGCGAGGTCGGCAAGCTCGAGGATCGCTACGGCGACCTGCAGGAGCGCTGGCGCGGTGCGATTGTGGAGCTGCGCGAGATCCAGGCCGACGTCGCCGACGCGCAGGCGAAGCTGAAGGTGGCACGTCGCGACCTGCGCTCCGCCAAGGTGCGCCTCGAAGATCGCGCCATCGCGATCTACCAGGAGGGTGGTGGCGGATCGAGCGAGCTGCTCCAGGTCGCCCAGGCCGGCTCCCTGCGTGAGTTCTTCGACCGCATCGAGACGATCGAGCGCGTGAGCGACCAGGACGCCGACATCCTCGGCCGGGTCCGCACCGCCGCCGAACGCGTGCAGCTGCAGGAGCAGCGACTGCGCACCGCCCGCGACAAGCAGGCGAAGGTCGTCAAGCGCGCCGCGACGTCCAAGCGCAAGATGAAGACGGTCCTCACCCGCAAGCAGGCCACGCTCAACTCGGTGACGGGCGAGATCCGCGCCATCATGGCCCAGCAGCGCGCCGTGGCCGAGGCGCGCGACGCTCGCGCTGCCAAGGCGGCAGCGGCGACGCTCCGTGGCGGCGGCACGCTCGAGGGCGCGACCGACACGACGGATACCGGCGGCGCC
>JAOPYU010000230.1 GCA_025964455.1 Thermoleophilia bacterium
ATCGCGCGCGAGATGATGCTCGACCTCCCGACGGCCGCGGTGGTCGCCGGCACCGGACGCGACACGGTGCTGAAGGTCCAGGAGACCGTCAACGGATTCGCGTTCCGCGTGTACGCGCACGACGACATCGTCGGCGTCGAGCTGGCGGGTGCCTCCAAGAACGTGATCGCGATCGCCGCCGGCGTGCTCGAGGGATCCGGCTTCGGGGACAACGCGATCGCCGCGATGATGACTCGTGGCTTGGGGGAGATGGCGCGCCTCGGGCTCGCCCACGGCGCCCACCTGCAGACGTACCTCGGGCTCGCGGGTGTCGGCGACCTCATGGTCACGTGCCGCAGCCCCCATTCGCGCAACCACCGCGCGGGGCGCCTGTTCGCCGACGGTCGCAAGCCGGCCGAGATCCGCGCCGAGATCGGGCAGGTCGTGGAAGGCATGCGCACTGCGCCAATCGTGCAGCAGATGGGCGTCGCTGCCGGAATCGAGATGCACATCTGTGACGCCGTGGCCCAGGTCGTCGCCCACGACGTGCCCCTCCCAGAGGTCGTGCGCGGGCTGATGACCCGACCGCCCGGCCCAGAATTCCAGCACCCGGGCGAGTTCTCGCTCTAGCGAGCCGCGCGCCCGATCTGCCTGCAGGCATTTCGTGCGCCGATTCCTGATTCGTGTGCGTTGCACCGGACGAATCCGGAACTCGACGGCGAAGTGCCTGCACATCTGGTAGGCGTGGGAGCGGCTTGGTGAGTGCGCCTGCCCACCCGCCCTGCAGGCATTTCGTGCGCCGATTCCTGATTCGTGTGCGTTGCGCCGGACGAATCCGGAACTCGACGGCGAAGTGCCTGCACGTGACGGAAGTGGGTCGGGGCCTTCGCGAGATCGCGAGACGGTCCGTGCGTGGGACGAGGGAAGCTTGCGGGATGCTCGGGGGGCGGGGGCTTCCCCTGCCGGTTGGTGATTGCTAGGTTGCCGCGCGTCCGTGTCGCGACGGGATGCGAGGCCGAGGGGGCCGCACGTCGCGCGCACCATCAGATGAAGGGATCCAGCTCGTGAAGCTGTTCACACGTTTCGGCATTGCAGCCGTGGCCATCACCGGTGCCGCGTTCATCGCCGCCGGCTGCGGCGGGTCCGGAGGCGGCTCGGCCGCGTCTGACGCTGCCACCAACTCCAAGGCGCTCGATTACGTCCCCAAGGACGCGATCGGCTACGCCGTGTTCGACACCGATTTCTCCGGCGACAACTGGAAGCAGTTCTCCAAGCTCGCCGGCGCGTTCGACAAGGACTTCGAGGGTGTCGAGCAGGAGCTCTCCAAGGAGGCCAAGGACTCCAAGGATCCGGTCGACTTCGAGAAGGACGTCGACCCGTGGCTGGGCAAGACCGGCGGCGCCGCGCTGCTGGCCGTCACCAAGGACGGCGACGACGCCGAGTTCTTCGCCTGGGTCGAGATCGATGATCGCAAGAAGTTCGACGACTTCGCCAAGGACCGCGACGAGTTCAAGAAGGGCGACAAGGTCGGCGACTTCACGACCTACACGAGCACCGATGACGACGAGATGGTCCTCGGCGTCTCGGACGACCTCGCCATCATCACCGACTCCGAGGCCCAGCTGAAGGAGACGGTCGAGTACGACGGTGACTCGATCTCCGACGTCGACGGCGTGGACGAGGCGGTCGACGAGGCCGGCGACGACGCGCTCGCGACGATCGTGTTCACGGGCCAGGGCGTGCGCAAGGCGCTCTCGTCCAACGCCCAGCTCAAGGCTGCGGCAAATGCCAAGGAGCTCAAGGACTTCAAGGCAGCTGCCGTGTCCTTCGGCGCCGAGGACGAGGGTATGCACGTACGCGCCTACGGCGTCAGCGACGGCGAGAAGACGGTCAAGAACGGCACCAACGAGGTCTTCACCGACCTGCCCGGTGACACCGTGTTCGCAGTCGGCGGCACCGACTTCGGCGGCGGTCTCAAGACCATCGCCGAGGAAGCCGGCAAGGACAACGCCCAGATCCAGCAGGGCGTAGGCGCGCTGAGCGGCCTGCTCGGCGTCGACATCGACGACATCGCCAAGGCGTTCGAGGGTGACTTCGCCCTCGGGCTCAGCGGGACCGACGAGGGCCTCGGCGGCCTGGTCGGAGGCGTCGCCGGTGCAGCGATGGGCGGCGGCAACCTCTCCGGCTCCGACGCGGCGGCGCTCGCCAAGTCCGGTGCGGTCGTCCTCGCGTTCGAGGAGACCGGGACCGCTTCCGACACGCTCGACAAGATCGTCGGTGCGGCCGGTGGCTTCATCGGCGCGGGTGGGGCTCCCAAGTCCGGCACGCAGGGCGACTTCGAGACGAAGGAGCTGACGGTCGCCGGCGGCATCCCGATCACGACCGCAGCGTCCGACGACGTCGCAGGGATCGCGATCGGCACCGATGTGTTCAGCACGTGGGGCGATGAGGGCCTGGGCGACAACGATGCCTACAAGGCGGCGTGGAAGGCAGCGGATGGTCCCGACGAGACCGGCGGCAACATCTGGGTCGATGCCGGCCGCATCGCCAAGCTCGCCAACCTCGAGGGCAAGGACGACGTCGAGCTCGGCGGCCTGGTTGGCTGGGTCGAGGCCGACGACTCCAACGCGAGCTTCGACCTGTTCCTCCACATCGAGAGCAAGTAAGCACCACGCAGCTCTGCGGGGCGGACGCGGCGGCCGGTACACTCGGCAGCCGTGTTCGCCCCGCGCTTCTTCCCACACGCTTCTCGCGCAGCCATCGGGCTGCTGCTCCTCCTCGTCGGGGCCTTCGTCGCCGTCGGCTGCACGGTCCCGGGCGCGGGTCGCCTGGAAGGGCCGCCCGAGGACCTCCCGGCCGTGCTCGACTACGTCACGGCCGACGCGCTGACGACCACGCTGCTCGACGCCGACCCCGCGGCGAAGCGATGGGCGCGCTTCGAGACCGCGCTCGGCGCCGGTGATGCCAACCTCGCGCTCGCCCCGCACTGGGAGCGCTTCCTTGGTGCGGAAGCGACCCCGACCGCGGCCGCTGCCTGGGCGGGCGATGTGACCGGCACCGCGCGCTACACGATCGATCGCGCATCGACTTCGGCCGACGATGCATCGCTGCTCTGGTTCGCTGGCGTGCGCTCGCGAGCGAAGCTCGAGGACTGGCTTCGGGAGCACGGCTGGAAGCGGGCCAAGGGCGACCTGGGTGGTGAGCTGGGCGCCGGGTTCGACGTGTGGATCGCGACCGAGGACGTCGACGGCGCGGAAGCAGGCGCCCTGGGCGTCTCCTCGAAGGCGCTGCTGGGCGCGCGCAACCGCCCCGCCCTGCGCGAGCTCGTGGCAGCCGCCGACCGCTATGCCTTCCCAGACCGAAAGGCGCTCGCCGACTACGCGGTCGATGCGCACGCCGCGTCGCCCGTTGCCGTGCTCTTCCGCACCGACCTGCTGCGCACCCAGGTGCGCCGCCTCGTGGAGGAGGACCCTGCCATGCTCGAGCTGGTGCGCTGGACGACCGTCTCCAAGCTGCTGCTCGCGGCGCGCGACGGTTGGTTCGGCCTCGCGCCGCCGATCGACGCATCGCGCGATTCGGTGCGCATCATCGGCAAGGTCGACTGGGTCGCGGACCTCGCGCCCGACCTCAGGCTCAAGCCAGCTGACCGCGCGCTCCTCGCCGAGTTCGTTCCCGACGCATCGATCGCCGTTGCCCTGCACGACCCGGGCCAGGTGCTCGAGGACGCCATCAACGGCATCACGCGCGGCGGCAACCAGTTCGCCACCGAGGGCGACGTGAAGGATGCCGGCAAGCGGGTGGACCTGCTCGAGCTGCTCGAGGACCTCGACGGGGATGCAGCGATCGCCCACGATGCGCGGCGTGGCACCTACCTCGCCACGATCAGGACGGACGCCGGCGAGATCGAGGCGCGGGTGCGCGAGGCGCTTGACCTGGCCGAGCTTCCCGCACGCGTGGACGCCGTCGACGGCGGCGTGGGCATCCTCGTCAATCCGAACGGAGGCAACATCGCCCCGTACTCGGTGACCGGATCACGTGATCTCACCAACCCCGAGGGGGCACTCGCGACCGCCTTCGCGCCCGCCGGGAAGCCGCCGCGCCCGCCCATCGCCTGGCTCTGGCAGGGCGGCACGCAGTGCGACGGACCGACAGCCGGGTGGGTGACCTACGACGGGGTCGAGCGCTTCACGTTCTCCCTCGATGTCGCCGCCTCCCCGTCGTCCGAGGAATCGCGCGCACCGTGTGGTCGCGCCTCCGCCTTCGACGGACTGCGCCGGGTGGTGGCGGGCGATCGCTGGCAGCGGCTGACCCGCGCGCGGCCAGCGCTCGAGCCCGAGGCCACGGCTCCGACCCCGCGCCGCTGATCGCTCGAGCCAGCCCAACCACACCACTAGGGATTCGATACAGTAGCTTCCCAATCGATAGTGACGAGGTTGCTTCGTGACGTGGACTACACTGAACGGCACCCTGACCCGCGCCTGACCCGGCGCGGGAGCCCCTTGGAGGCAGCGAGTTGACCCGCAACAGCGAGTACCTGTTCACCTCGGAATCCGTGACCGAGGGCCATCCCGACAAGATGGCCGACCAGATCAGCGATGCCATCCTCGACGCGATCCTCGCGCAGGACCCGCTCGCCCGCGTCGCCTGTGAGACCTTCGTCACGACCGGCCTCGCCGTCGTCGGCGGAGAGGTCACCACCTCCTCCTTCGTGGACGTCCAGCAGATCGTGCGCGACACGATCCTGCAGATCGGCTACGACAGCTCCAAGATCGGATTCGATGGCCGTACTGCCGGCGTGCTCGTCGCGCTCGACGAGCAGAGCCGCGACATCGCCCAGGGCGTCGACACCGGCCTCGAGGTGCGCGAAGGCGGCGTCGAGGACTACGACCAGCACGGCGCCGGCGACCAGGGCATGATGTTCGGCTACGCGGTCGACGAGACGCCCGAGCTGATGCCGCTGCCGATCACGCTCGCCCACGGCCTCACTCGCCGCCTGGCAGACGTGCGCCGCTCCGGCGAGGTGCCGTACCTGCGCCCCGACGGCAAGGCCCAGGTCACGGTCCGCTACGGCATCGACGAGCGCCCTGTCGCGATCGACACCGTGGTCGTCTCCACCCAGCACGCGCGCTCGCACGACGGCGAGGTCCTGACGAGCGACGGGCGCCTGCGCACCGACGTGATCGAGCAGGTCATCAAGCCAGTGCTCGGCGACTGGTGGAACGACGACATCAAGATCTACGTCAATCCCACGGGCGTGTTCGTGCTCGGCGGGCCGCACGCGGATGCCGGCCTCACCGGCCGCAAGATCATCGTCGACACCTACGGCGGAGCCGCCCACCACGGTGGCGGCGCATTCAGCGGCAAGGACGCGACCAAGGTCGACCGCAGCGCCGCATACGCCGCGCGTTGGGTCGCCAAGAACGTCGTCAGCGCGGGCCTTGCGCGCCGCTGCGAGGTCCAGGTGGCCTACGCGATCGGCGTCGCGAATCCGGTGAGCCTCAACGTCAACACCTTCGGGACCGGCACGGTCGACCACGGTCGCATCGAATCCGCCATCCGCGAGGTCTTCGACCTGCGCCCCGCCGCGATCATCGCCCAGCTCGACCTGCGTCGACCCATCTACCTGCAGACCGCGGCATACGGGCACTTCGGTCGTCCGGACCTCGACCTGCCATGGGAGCGCCTCGACCGCGTCGACGCGCTCAAGGCCGCCGCGGCGAACGAGATCGTCACCGCCTGATCGCATGACGCACGTTCGCGCGCTCACCCCGTTCGTGCACGTCGCCGACGTGCGCCGATCGGTCGGCTGGTACCAGGCGCTCGGCATGCGGCTCGAGCGTGTCTGGCCTGAAGGACCGGACGAGATCCAGTGGGCGCACCTCGCCGTCGAGGACGCGCAGATCATGCTGCAGCGGGCCAGCGAGCCAGTCGACTGCGGCGCACAGGGCGTGCTGTTCTACACCTTCGTCGACGACCTCGAGGCCTTCGTCCGCCTGCTCGAGAACAAGGGCATCGAAGCGGGTCCGATCACCGACGGAACGCCGGGTCCGCGCCGCGAGGCACGGCTCGCGGATCCCGATGGCTACGTCGTCATGGTCGCCGAGATCGAGCGGGCGACGGCCACCGACCCGGTGGCATGACCCGCTATCGTTCGCGGGGTGACCGACGCGCTCTTCGACATGCCGGCGACGCTCCCCGAGGGGACCGTCGTGGAGGGACCCGCGTCGAGTGCGGTCGCGGTCTATCCGCTCGTGCCGGCGCGCTCGTTCGACGAGCCGCTCACCTACGCGCTCCCCGATGCGTTCGCAGCCGACGTTCGCGTCGGTTCGATCGTCCAGGTTCCGCTGGGGAACGCGGCGCGCGTCGGCGTGGTCGCGCACCTCGGCGTCGAGCCGCCCGAGGGCGTTCGCCTCAAGCAGGTGGCGCGCGTGGTGGATGCTCCGCCCGTGCCCGAACCCCTCGTGCGTCTCGGCGAGTGGATCGCCGACCAGTACGGCTGCGCACGGACCGTCGGGCTCGCGCTCGTCGTCGGCCCGCGCTTCGCCGCGCAGGCCAAGGCGAGCGCCGTGCCGCATCGCAAACGCCAGCAGGCCGTGCGGCGGATCGTCACCGAGGCGACCGGGCTCGACCTGACGAGGCGCCAGCGCGAGATCGCCGAGCTCGTGCCGCAGGCCTGGACGCCGCTCGCCCCGCTGCTCGAGCGCATCGGCACGACGCGCGCGACCATCGGCAGGCTTGCCGAGTCGGGCGTGCTCGCCATGGAGGAGCGTTTCCTCGACGAGCTCGAAGCTGCGGAGGCCGAACGCGACGCCGAATCCACGCTCGGCGCCGACATCGTCGCCGCGGCGAAGGCTGCAGCGAGCGCGGGCCCGCTCGTGACGCTGACCGCAGCGCAGCTCGCTGCGGTGGACAGATGCTGGGGCATCGGCGACGACGATCCGGATCCGGCGACGCTGCTCATCGGCATCACCGGGTCGGGCAAGACCGAGGTCTACCTCGAGGTGATCGCCCGCGCGCTCGAGCAGGGCAAGGGCGCGATCGTGCTGGTCCCCGAGATCGCGCTCACCCCGCAGACCGCGCGACGGTTCATCGAGCGCGTCCCCTGCAGCGTCGAAGTGCTCCACTCGGCGATGACCCGGGCCCAGCGCGCGGCGTCGCACGAACGCATCGCCCGTGGCGAGGCGCGCGTCGTGGTCGGCCCGCGCTCCGCGGTGTTCGCGCCCGTGCAGCCGCTCGGCGTGCTCGTGGTCGACG
>JAOPYU010000234.1 GCA_025964455.1 Thermoleophilia bacterium
GCAGTGACTCGCGCCCGTCGTGTTTGGGGCGGCGTTCGACACCGCGCCCATGTTGTGGAACATCTCGTGGAGCGCGACGTTCCACTCGAAGTAGGGGGCGTACACCTGAGCGACGTAACCGCCGCGGAAGCTGCCAAGGTTCCCCATGCCAGCGGCCCCGCCCACTTGACCGTCGACGTAGATCACCGCATTGTCATTCGGTCCCATCGCGATCGCAGAGCGGACCTTGAGGCTGATCGATGTGAACGTGATCGCCGAACGTGGCTCATCGAGCTGTACATGCTCGACTTGAACTTGGCCGACCGGATCGCACGCGATCCGAAGTCGCTGCACGAGGCCCGGCTCTAGCTCGACGGTGCGATTGCGCACATGGGTCGCCGCCTGCAATGTGACATCACGCAGCTGTCCTTGCACGGTCGCCATCCGATTCGGCATGTCGGACGGATTTGCGTAGATGACCCGATACCTGAACTGGCCCGCCTGCGAGCACTTCACGGAATCGGGATCGGCCACCGGCTCGATCGTCCCGCTCCCGTCCTCGGGTGCCGCATCCACCGTTTCGTGAATGAACACAGGCGCCTGCCCAGGCGATTCGACGCGCAGGACATCGCCGACCTCGCAGCCTCGTCCGATGTCCTCGAGGACTTCGACCCTGTCGCACCGCTGTAATGCCTCGGGAAGTACCAGATCGTGGGGATGCCCTTCGTGGGCGAATGCCGCACCCGACCACGGCCCGCACAGCACAGCGGCGCCACCCAGCACTGCAATCAGCCGCTTCCCGAACCCCATACCGCCCCCCGACGGTTGCCCCACCGTCAGATATCGGCATGCTGGTCAAAATCCTGAGAAGAATGGCTCCGGGCGTCGCCGGAGAGCCTCGTTATCCCCCATTCCAGCTTGGCCCAGGTCTCCGGCTTGATCGGCTGTTCCTCGTCGTAGCGAAGCATTCGTCCAATGACCGTGACGCAGACGCCGCTCGCGCGCGCGAGCGCTGACTGACCATGCTGATCGACGGCGGTCTGGACCGCCGGTCGGTAGTCACCCCATCGCAGCATCCGAGCTCGTGACGCAGCCCAGGCGGCTTGCATGGTGCGCGCACGCTCGGCGGCCCGATCGGGATCGTGCGTGACGCAGTGTTGCTTGCCGGCGAGCGCCCATCGCTTGCAGGGTTCGCCGCTCTTGTTCGAGACGGCGCAGCGCACGTCTCGCAGGTCGCCGTTTCGCTTGCGCTGCGTTCGTCTGTACGCGGCGTAGTCAGGGCCGTACCGTCTCGCTTGCGCGCGGCCGGCTCGTCCGTGCTTGGTCGAGACACGGCGGACCATCTCGATCCGGTCGCGCCTGGACCAACCGCGTGCCTCGAAGAGCGAGTACAACGAGCTCACTGCTGCGTTCTCCGTGGCGTAAGTGATGCGTCCCGACTGCTGCCACGCTCGAGCGATGCGTCGCAATGGCACGCCCCTCCAGTGCAGGTCGTGCGCGAGCTTCAGGTCGTCGGGACTGATGTGATTGACGTGTGCGCCAAGTCGTTTGCCTCGACGTGGCCCCAACCCCGCCGTCGCCCCGTCGCTTTCGACGTCCCGCGTTGGCGCCACGGCATTGAGCGGCACGTCCATCGCGAGCGTGAGGCGGTCGGCCCAGTCGAGCGAGCAGGCAGGTCGTTGGTGGTTGCGTAGCTGCCAGATCCCGCGCGGGTTGATTCCAGCGTGCTCGGCGAGCATCGCGGCGGTCCGATCGGGATCGAAGGCAAGCCAGCGCTCGATCGTGCTGGCTAGTTCGACCGCATCGACGCCTTCAGCGTTCAGCGTGCGGGCGGTCATGCGAGCACCGTCTCTCGCGCCTCGCACTCGGCGCCAGCTTGTAGCTCGCGAAGCGCATGGAAGGTCACTCGGCGAGCATCGAGTGGATCGATGCGCATGTGCTTGGCGATCGACTGGATCGTCTCCGGCGCACCGGTCTCGAGCCCGTACCGCAGTCGCACGGCGTGCCGCGCCGGAGGAGCGAGCGTTCGCAGGTGCTGCTCGATCTGCTCCTTGAGGTCCATCCGCTCTGCGACGTCGGCGGGGTCCTCGGCAGCGTCGTCGATGAGCATGTCGCCGCGAGTCGCGGTGCCGTCGGCCGTCAGTGGGACGTCGAGGCTGATCACGCGCTCGCCATCACGATCGACCCCGCTGGGCGCGTGCTCGGGTTCACGGCTGATCGCCTGACGCACCCACCAGGTGGCATAGGTCGAGAAGCGGAACCCGCGATCCGGGTCGAATTTCTCAGCCGCGCGAATCAGGCCCGTCGAGCCGGCCTGGATCCGATCCATCAGGTCGTGCTCGTCCCGCGGCTTGCTTCGCCTCGCCAACTCGATCGCGAGCCGCAAATTGCGCTCAACAAGCTCGTTGCGAGAACGAATGCACCCGCGCCGCGCCTTACGCGCGAGTAGCTGTTCCTGCTCGGCAGTCAGCAGCGGACCTTGTCGGTCCAGAAACGAGAACAAGGGATTGCGCGACAGACGCACATCGGAAATGGATGCGGCGGTCATGCCCCCACCTCCACCGGCTCGGCAGCCTCGGCACCGCGCCCGAGCAACTCGACGCGATGGGCCACGATCTCAATCCGCGATGCCCGCATGCCGTCCGGTGCGACCTCCATCCGGCAATGCATGCGCCCGTCGACAGCGATTCGCCGTCCGATTGCGAGGTACTCCTTGCAGACTTCCGCTTGACGCTCCCACGCGGCCACGGTGAAGAAGTCAGCCTCATCGCCTCCTGGTCGCGATACCGCGACACGGAAGGAGCAGATCGCACGACCTTGGCTTGTATGACGTAGTTCGGGTTCGCTGGCGACATTGCCAACGATGGCGACGATGTTCACGAGTGGTACCTGCCTTCGGTTCGGTGGGTGCTGTGTGCACCGAACCGACCGCCGCGCCCGTCGCGTGCGCGCAAGGCGAATTCCTGTGACCCGCAGGGCGCCGAAGGCGCATCCCGTCAGGGATGTTGCAGTTGCCTCGCGCGCACGTGGCGAAGGTGTGGCAGGTTCTAGGTGCGCACAGTACGGACCGATCTGGCGAGTGGTAAAGAGGAGTACGAGCGCCGTCCGCCGGCTCCTGGCGTAGCCACTCCAAGTGCCGACTTACGTTACACACTGCAGGTACGACGACGACATCGTGAGGGCGCCCATGAACCGGTGCGCTTTACATGCGCTGCGCCGACTCGGAGCGCGCCCAGGCGGCCGTAGAGTTAGGGCGCCGAACCGCAGGCGCCGACAGTTCGCTTGCCACCGCCGATTCCGGGAGAATCCCCCTCCAACGAGAAGGGTTCCGAATCGCATGCCAAATCCGATGGGCTCAGGCCTAGAGCGCGCTGCGCTCGACTTGCACCTACACACGCCTGCTTCCCACGATTGGAAGGGGGGTGTCATCACGGCGCAGCAGTTCGTCGAGACTGCCTTGGACCGGGGCCTCGATGGCATTGCGATCACCGATCACCAGACCCCCGGATGGGTGGATGCAGTCAAGCAAGCCGCGGTGGGAACTGGGCTCACCGTCTTTCCGGGAGTCGAGATTGACAACCTCGCGGGAAGCAAGGGCATCCACATCATTGCGTTGTTCGACGTCGGTGCAACCGCCGACGAGATCGACACCATGCTGGCAGCCATCGGTGCCATCAAGTACGACGGGAACCACCAGAAAGTTCGGCAGCCGGCAACCGAAGGACCACTCAAGGTCTTGAACTGCATACAGGAAGCCGGGGGCATCGCTGTGCTCGCCCACTCCCAGAGCAGCAAGGGAGTGTTGGGCGACATGCAGGGGGCCTTGCGGCGGGAGATCGTGCGCCATCCTGCGGTGCTCGCTGTCGAGGCTAAAGCGGAAGACTTCTACGACGACGACAAGCGCAAGAATCACCGCCGCACCTTCGATTTGCTCGACGGTACCGATGCGACCTACAACCGGAAATTGGCGGTGTACCAGTCGTCCGACAACCCGGCGCCTGCAGGCACCGGCCACTCACTGGATGGCATAGGAACACGGTTCTCGTATTTTCACGTCGAGAAGCCCATGACCCTCGAAAGTCTGCGCCAGTGCTTCGTGGACCGGGAAATGCGTATTGAGATGCCTTTGCCTGGCGCCTCGGCTGTGACGGCAGATGCCGTGGCGTTCCCGCACATCAAGCACGTCAAGGTCAGCGGCGGCTTCCTCGGGGACTTGGAGCTCGCTTTGCACCACGGCCTCACCACCGTCTTGGGAGCGAAAGGTAGCGCGAAATCTCTGTTTGTTGAGCTGCTTCGGTTCGCCTTGAACCAAGAGCCGGAGCAAACGGATATTCGTCGTGACCACGACTCGAAGCTCGTGGAGCGCTTGGGGGTCTACGAGTCTGTGTCAGTGACGTTCGTCGATGCGTCCGGCCACGAACACATGGTTGAGCGAAAGCTGGACCCGGTGAGCGGTAACCCGTACACAAGTCAGGCTGCCGACCCGGCGGTGCATTTTCCGTGCCACTTCCTGAGCCAAGGCGAGGTGGTCCGCATCGCGGAGAGCCCCGACGAGCAGCTCACTTTCATCGACTCATTCTTTGACTTCCGCTCCCGACAAGCACGGATTGATGGCTTGCGCGATTCGTTGGGGCAGCTCGACGCCCAGGTCGCCGCGCATATCGCGGCTCGCAAGCAGCTCAAGGTACTTCAGGTCCAGGAGAAGTCCTTGGACGCTGAGATTGGCGAGAAGGACAAACAACTCAAGAGCCCGATCTTCGAGCGATTTCGCTCCGCCCAGGCTAAGAACCAGGCGGTCCAGCAGGTCATCGACGCTGCTGACAGGCACCGCTTGTATCTGCAGGACGTATGGGAAGCGACCAAGGCGATGAGCGTTCCAGTGTCGGCGCTCGCGGAAGACCCGGTCATCGCTCGTGTAACCCAGGTCCTGAGCAAGCAGCTGGTCAGCTCCGAGGGATTCGTGCGACAAGCGGTCGCTGCAGCTGAGCAAGCTGCCGCGGAAATCGAAGCGGAGCGTGACAAGTGGCGACCGCAGTTCGAGAAGGTGTCGCTTGAACATGCTGAGGAACTGAGGAAGGTCGGAGGAAGTTCCGCTGCACTAAGAAGTGATTTCAGAAAGAGCGGGTGCCGGTGAGGCGTCGCCAGCAGATGATGCT
>JAOPYU010000251.1 GCA_025964455.1 Thermoleophilia bacterium
GGCGAACGTCCGCATGCCATCGAGCAGCAGGACGACGTCCTCGAGCTTCTTGAGGGTGCCGGCGTTGAGCGAGCCCTCCATCTGCGCCTGGCGCAGTGCGTCGGAGAGCGTCTCGCCGTAGGTGTCCGCATACGCCCGGAGCTTGGCAACGGTCGTGTCACCGATGCCGCGCTTGGGGACGTTGACGATCCGCTGCAGCGACAGCGAGTCGTTGGGATTGACGAGCACCTGGAGGTACGCGAGCGCGTCCTTGATCTCGGCGCGCTCGTAGAACTTGGGGCCGCCGATGACCTGGTACGGGCGGCCAGATCGGGTGAGCATGTCCTCGAGCACGCGGCTCTGCGCGTTGGTGCGGTAGAACACCGCGATGTCGCCGTGCGAGCGGCCGTCCTGCATCGCCTGTTCGATCTCGCCGATGACGAAGCGCGCCTCCGCGTGCTCGTCCTCCACCGTCACGACGCGGACGAGCTCTCCCTCGCCGAGCACCGCCTTGAGTTCCTTGTCGAGCCGCTGGCTGTTGTTGCGCACGACGGCGTTGGCCGCCTCGAGGATGTGCGACGTGGAGCGGTAGTTGAGGTCAAGGACCACCATCTGCGAGTCGGGGAAGTCCTCCTCGAAGCTCGTGATGTTGCGGATGTCCGCGCCGCGCCACGAGTAGATCGATTGGTCGGCGTCGCCGACGCACATGATGTTGTGGTGCTCGCCCGCCAGCGCCTTGAGCATGCGGTACTGGGCGTGGTTGGTGTCCTGGTACTCGTCGACCATCACGAAGCGGAACCGGCGCTGCCAGTGCTCGCGGATGTCGGCGTGCTGCTCGAGCAGCAGCACCGTATGCCGAAGCATGTCGTCGAAGTCCATCGCGTTGTTCTCGCGCAGGCGACGGTCGTACAGCTCGAACACCTCGGCGACGGTCTCCTCCATGAAGTCGGCGACCTGGGCGCGGTACTCGACCGGACCGAGCAGCTGGTTCTTGGCGTTGGAGATCGCGTGGTGCACCGACGCGGGCGTGAACCGCTTGGGATCCTTCTCGAGGAACTCGAGGCACTGCTTGACGAGTCGGACCTGGTCGCCCTGGTCGTAGATCGTGAACGACGACTTGAAGCCGAGGCGCTCCGCCTCGCGACGCAGCAGTCGCGCGCATGCGGCATGGAAGGTCATGACCCACATGTGCTCGGCGCGATCGCCCACGAGCGAGCGCACGCGCTCACGCATCTCGGCGGCAGCCTTGTTGGTGAAGGTGATCGCGAGGATCTCGGACGGGCGCGCGTGCGGATGGCCGCCGGCTCCGACGTCGTTGAGCAGGTGGGCAATGCGCCGCGTGAGCACGCGCGTCTTGCCCGAACCAGCGCCCGCGACCACGAGCATCGGGCCCGTGACATGGCGCACGGCGGCGAGCTGCGGCTCGTTGAGGTCCTGCAGCCAGTGGGCGTCGGATGGCACGTCTGTGGAGGCGTCTGGGGACATGCTCGGCATCGCTCCAGTGTATCGCGCCGGTCGACGCCGAACCGGCATCTGGAGGTGCAATTCGACGAGGTTGGCCGGGTCGGCACACATCCGGCACGAAGGTGACCAGATGTCGGCGCAGACCGTGCGCCACTCGTATCGGTGGATGCTCGACGCTTCGGTACCCATCCCCTGCCGAAAGGTCTGCCCATGCCCCGCTCGCCCATCGTCCTCGCCGTCCTCCTCGCGGTGGCCCTCACCGCCCCGGCGGCACCTGCTGCGGCAGGCGACTACACGGTGCGGCTGACGTCCACGAGCGGCAGCCACTGGTCGAGCTACGGGCGCGGACCGTTCGTGGCGGTCCCCAAGCAGGTCCATTCCGGAGTGGGCGCCTTCACGGCCGGTGACTACAGGTCGTGGCGGGTGGTGGTCCCAGGTGAGGGCTCACGGATCGTGGGCGGGCGGATCGTGGCGACGATCGCGACACCCAACGCGGCGATGGCGGGGCGCATCCTGGTCGGCACCGGCAACACGCCGGTCGTGCTCTACGACGGAGCGGGGACGGGGACGGTCGCGCGCGACGTCACCTCCGGCGCGCACGACTGGATGCAGTTCGACATCCGGTCGACCGGGGCCACGACCACGAGCCGGGTGGCCGAGAACACGATGACCCTCGCGTCGGCGGAGCTGGTGCTGCGCGACAGCGTGCCGCCCGTGATCGCGCCGATCGCCCTGCCGGCGCCGACCGCGTGGCATCGAGCCGATGCCTGCATCGGCTTCTCGATCCGGCTCACGGATCAGGGCGGCGGGCTGCTGCGATCACAGGTTCGACGCGCGGCGGACGGGGTGGTCGTGAGCGAGCTCGCGGCCGTGCAGGTGGAATCACCCAAGCCGGGGCCGAACGAGCAGCACCTCAACGACTGCATCCAGCCGCACGAGCGCGGGCACGGCGACACCGCCTTCATCGCCACGGTCTGGGACGTGGGTGGCACGAGCCGCGAGCTCGGCTTCACCGTGCGAGCGGACCAGCGTCCGCCGGCCATCAGCGGCGGACCATCGGACGGGGAGCGGTTCACGACGCGCACCCCGGCGATCGCGTTCGGTGTCGGTGACGACGGCGCGGGCCTCGCGAGTGCGTCCGCGACGATCGACGGCGCCGCCGTGCCGGTCGCGGTGAACGGCGATACGGCTCGACTCGCTGTCGGCGAGCTCTCGATCGGCACGCACACGGTCGCGCTGTCGCTCGCGGATGGCGCTGGCAATGGAACGAGCGTGCAGCGCCGGATCGTGGTCGCCGACACGACCGCGCCGACGTTGACGCTCGACTCGCCCGGCGCTCGCGGGGATTCGGTCGCGTGGCTCAGTGTCCGTGCGGTCGATGACATGGCAGGGATCGATCCCACGACCTGGGTGGCGACGCTCAACGGCGAGCCCGTCCGGGTGGATGCCGATGCGTCGCACCTGACGGCGTCGATCGGACCACTCGCGCCCGGGATGCAGCGCATCGACGTGCGGGTCGCGGATCGGTCCGGCAACGTGTCGACCCTGACCCATGCGTACTCCGTGGTCTCGGCGCCGGTCCCGAGCATGCCTGAGGTCGGGGCGCGCACGGGTGGATTCCTCGTCGACGGCCCCAAGGCCACCGTGACCTGGGGCACGCAGCAGACCGTCGCCATCTACGTGGCTCGCAACGGTCGCCCGCTCGGCGGACAGCTCGTGGAGCTGCGCCAGGGCGATGCCGTGTTCGGCAGTTCGACGAGTGACGAGCACGGCGTGGCGCGCGTCACCTTCCGGGTCGGAGCGCCCGGGACCTACCGGGCCTGGGTGGTCGGCATGGCGATGGATCCGGTGGACGTGCCGCTTCGCGTCGCACCGCGGCTCGTCATCACCACGTCGGCCACGAAGCCGCGGGTCGGCCAGCGAGTCGTGATCCGCGGGCGGATCGAACCGGCGATTCGTGGACGCCGCGTCGCCGTGGAGGCTCGCATCGGCGGGGTCTGGTACCCGATCCGTCGCGCGGCGAGCACCGGGGCGGACGGTCGGTTCGCCTCGAGCGTGGTCGCCACGACCAAGGGCACGGTCTTCGTCCGTGTACGCCTGCTGGCCGTGGCGAGCTGGGCACCTGCGATCTCCAACCAGCGGGCGCTCACGGTCCAGCCGGCGCTTCGACGCCCGGTCAGTCGACGATGAGTCCGCCATCGAGGCGGGGGCGCGCGCGAGCGAGCGCATGCAGCAGCGGCGGGCCCCCGACCGTGGTCAGCGCGATCACCCAGACCACATGGGTGAACGTGAACATGATCCCGGTGAGCATGGCGGCGAGCAGCGCCTGTGCGAACGTGAGGCCGGGCGCGGCATAGGAAGCGAGGCCGCCGATGGTGGTGATGAGGTCCCAGGCGATGGTCGCGAGCAGCGCGGCGATGCCGAGCCGGATGACCGCCGCGCGCGAGAACCAGTCATCGGTTCGCGACGTGCGACCGACGACGGCTCCGATCGCCGCGATGGCGAGGACCGCGACCGACATCCAGATCGTCCATACGCCGACGCCACCGGTCACCGAGGATGCCACGATCGCGACGATGCCGGTCGCGACGCCCGTGCGAGCACCCAGCGCGTTGGTGGTGCACAGCACGATCGT
>JAOPYU010000263.1 GCA_025964455.1 Thermoleophilia bacterium
CTCGCGGTACGGTGCGACTGCGCGTGGCGACCTCCGGACGCGCGGTCGAGATCCAATCCATCGCGCTCCAGCCCGACGTTGGCTTCTAGGATGCGCCGTCAGATGCACGGACCGGGCGCAGGCGACGCGCAGCCGTGGTCGCTCGGGATCCGTAGGATCGTTCGGTGACCGAGCGCATCCACATCGACGGCGACCTCGCGGCATCGCGAGACGTGCTCGACACCCACCAGCTCGGGCGCCGCGCCGCGCCCTTCCTGATCGCCATCGCGATGGCGTACGCCCTGCTGCCGTTCCAGACCGACGTGGTCGACTGGTCGCGGCTCATGGCGGGAACGGCGATCCTGGCGGCGATCATCGCCGCTGCTGTCCTCATCGCCCGCCTCGGGGATCGCGCGCCGCTCTGGACGCTGCGGCTGCTGCCATTCGTCTACCTCGTGTTCGTCGTCGTGCTGCGCGACGCATTCGGCGGCCCGTTGTCGGGCGCGGGCTCGCTGGTGTTCCTGGCGCCGTTCTGGGTGGGGCTCCACGACACGCGCCTGCAGGTGCTGATCGTCATCGCCGCGATGTTCGTGGCACTCGCCTCGGGAGGCCCCGACCTCTACGACGGACAGAGCATCAGGCGCGCCATCATCCTGACGGCGATCATCGGATTCATCTCACTCGCGGTCCAGCGCGCAGTCGCCGAATCCCGCGTGATCCGCCGCCGGGACGAGCAGGCTGCCGCCTCGCGCGCGGAGACGAACGAGCGCCTGGCCGAGACGAACGCGCTGCTCGAGCGATCCAACCGCGAGCTCGAGCAGTTCGCCTACGTCAGCTCCCACGACCTGCAGGAGCCGCTGCGCATGATCCGCAGCTTCAGCCAGCTGTTCATGCAGCGCCACGGGGCCAAGCTGGACGCCGAAGGCACCGAGCTGATCGGGTACGTGATCGACGGCGCAGAACGAGCGCAACGCCTGGTCCAGGACCTGCTCGACTACTCCCGGGTGGGCACGGCGGAGCTCGAGCTCACCCCCGTGGAGCTCGACGACAGCCTCGATCGCGCGCTCCAGTCCCTGCAGGCCTTCGTCGAGGAGACCGGCGCGACCATCGAGCGGGCGGGTCCGCTGCCCACCGTCGTCGGCGATGCGTCCCAGCTCGATCGCCTGTTCGCGAACCTACTCGCCAACAGCATGCGGTACCGGCACCCGGACCGGGCCCCGCACGTGGTGGTCACGGGTCGACAGCTCGACGACGGCGTCGAGGTGCAGGTGCGCGACAACGGCATCGGATTCGACCAGGAGCACGCCGAGCGGATCTTCCTGATGTTCCAGCGCCTGCACGGTCGGGCCAAGTACGATGGGACCGGCATCGGCCTCGCGATCTGCACACGGATCGTGGAGCGGCACGGTGGCCGGATCTCCGCAACGGGCGAACCGGACGTCGGCTCGACCTTCACCTTCACCATCGGAGCTTCCGAGTGATCAATCCGATCACGACCATCGAGATCCTCCTCATCGAGGACAACCCCGGTGACGTGCGACTCACGCAGGAGGGCCTGGCCCAGGCGAAGGTGCACAACCGGCTGTGGATCGCCTACGACGGCGAGACCGCCCTGTCGATGCTGCGCAACGAGCCGCCGCACGAGCACGTGCCACGCCCCGACATGATCCTCCTCGACCTGAACCTGCCCGGGCGCAGTGGCTTCGAGGTGCTGCAGGCGATCAAGTCCGACGAGAAGCTGCTGACCGTGCCGGTGATCGTGCTCAGCTCCTCGGCCGCGGAGCGCGACGTGCTCACCAGCTACGACCTCCACGCGAACGTGTACATCACCAAGCCGCAGGACTTCGAGCAGTTCGTCGAGATCGTCCACTCGATCGAGCAGTTCTGGTTCACCGTCGCCAAGCTGCCCACGCGCTGACACACGTCAGTCGTCGTCGCCCCAGTTCCAGCGACGCGCGCCCTTCTTCTGGGACGTCTGCTGCTTGCTCGCCCGCGCCCGCAGACGCGCACCCCGCGATGGCTTGGTCTTCACGCGTGGTCGAGCAACGCGGAGCGCGCTCGCGAGCAGCTGTTCCATCCGCTCGGCCGCCAGCTGGCGGTTGCGGTGCTGGTCGCGGGTGTCTGCAGCGCCGACGGTGAGCTCGCCCGCCCCCGTGATCCGGCTGGCGAGCCGCTCGTAGACGAGCGCCACCTCGCGCGGCTCGAGCCCGAGCTCGGCGATCGTCACGGTCAGCTCCGCGCGCGAGGCGGTCTTGTTGGCGTGCTGTCCGCCTGGACCACCACTCGTGGTCGCGCGCCATGCCATCGCCGCTGCCGGGACCACGCGGTCACCTGGCAGCCTGACGACGAGCGGATCGCGCGCAGCAGCCACGACCGGTCAGTCCGGGACGCGGCGGCTCTCGATGTGCTCGCCGACCTTGCGCTTGACCCGCTGCAGCGCGTTGTCGACCGTCTTGGCGTCGCAGCCGCAGCGCTCGGCGATCTGGTCGTAGGAGCTGCCTTCGAGGTACCCCGTGAGTGCCTGCGACTCGAGCGGGCTGAGCCGCGTGGTCATGTGGTCGACCAGGCTCTCCAGCTCCTGCGTGGAGATGATCTTCACGGCGGGATCGTCCACCTCGCTCCCGGGCAGGCAGTCGCCGATCGTGCAGTCGACGTCGACGTCACGGCCCGAGGGCGTGTGGCTGAAGGAGACGTACTGGTTGAGCGGGACATGCTTGTTGCGCGTCGCGGTCTTGATCGCCGTGATGATCTGGCGCGTGATGCACAGCTCCGCGAACGAGCGGAAGCTGGCTTCCTTGTCGCGGCGGTAGTCGCGCACGGCCTTGTAGAGCCCGATCAGCCCCTCCTGGAGCAGGTCGTCCGCATCGCCCCCGGCGATGAAGTAGCTCGACGACTTCATCCGCACGAAGCCCACGTATCGCTTGATGAGCTGGTCGAGCGCCTTGGTGTCGCCGCGCCGTGCGCGCTCGACCAACCGCTGCTCGTCCAGGTCGGCAATCATCCGCACATAGGTGCGAGTGTGCCGATGCTCTCCATCCTGGCGTCGTTCGCTGACGGCCATGGCCACCTCCCCAATCAGGCGCCTCGCATCCGTGCGTCGCTCCGTACCCGTTCCGAAAAACCCGCCCCACAGCAGGAACTTTCCGCGAAGTCTCAACCGTTGGTCGAGGGTGGTGAAACGCTCACCCTCGACCTCAGGTGGAGACTTGGGGGCAAGTGTATCCAGCAGGCCGGACGCACGACAAGCGAACAAGCAGGACTCGGGGCCCCGAGGTCGTATCAAGGTCGACTCCCGTCCACGCGGGACGGAGTTGGGTCAGGCCTCGCCGCGGCGCATGCGCTCGAGGCGCTCGAGCGTCTCGGCGTCGAGCGAATCGCGCAGCTGCCCCGGGGTCTCCTCGGCGTCGGCCCGCGCGCCGCTGGGCGGCAGCTGGCCGATCTCGATCAGCTCGGTGGCGAACGCATCGGCCTCGAGCGTGCGCTCGGACCGGGCACCCGCGACCTCGCGGAGGTCGGCGTCACTCGTGACGAGCCAGTACGGGCGGCTGGCACGAGCGAGCGAGGCTGCGTAGCGCTCGATCACCGTGTCGCCGTCCATGTCGCCGGAGCCGACGACGGTGCCGTTGCCCCAGGGGTGGTCGCCCACCCCGACCGGGCCGGCGCCGTCGAACACGATGTAGAGCTCGTGGTTGAATTCCACGGTCCAGCCGAGCAGCGCGTCGAGCAGCCGGACCCGAACGCGGTCGGCGTCGGCCTGCGCCGATGCGGCGGTCGCGGAATCGTCGGTGGTCCGCTTCACGTACCGGGTCCACACGGGGGAGTTGGCGACGTTCGAGCCGTCGACGAGCAGCACGGCCTTCATCGGGCCACCGCCCGTCGCTGGCGCACGGCCTCGAAGGCGAGCACCGCGGCGACGGTCGCCACGTTGAGCGAGGCGACCGAGCCGGACATCGGGATGCGCACCTGCACGTCGCAGGCGCCCTCCACTCGGGGGCGAATCCCGGGGCCTTCTGCCCCGAGCACGATCAGGGCGCCATCGGCGAGGTCCACGTCTGTCCAATCACTCGTGCCACGCTCGGTGGCTGCGTAGGACCACAGGTTGGGTCCCTTCACTCGTTCGATCTCGTTCGCGAGGTTGGTGCATCGCGCGACGAACACGTGCTCCAGCGCGCCTGCGCTCGCCTTCACGGCGGCGCCGGTCACGCTCGCTGAGCGGTGCTCCGGGATCAATACCCCGGTTGCCCCGCTCGCATCCGCGACGCGCGCGATCGCGCCGAGGTTGTGCGGGTCGGTCACCTGGTCGAGACAGAGCACGAGCGGCGGCACCCCGTCGCGCTTGGCCCGAGCGAGCAGCTCGTCGAGCGTCACGTACGGGTAGGACTCGACCTCGGCGACGACGCCTTGGTGGTCGCCCGTGCCGGCGAGTTCGGTCAGTCGCGCGGGATCGGCGACCGTCTCCACGGGGCAGCCGGCGGCGCGCAGCTCCGCGACCACGTCGGCGAGCTCGGCGAGTGCGTTGGCCGTGGCGTGCACCGCGCGCACCTGCCGGCGACCGGCCACCGCTTCGCGAACCGGGTGGCGCCCGTAGACCATCCGCTCTGGATCGAGCGCGCCGTCACTGGCGCCGGACCGCTCGCGCGGCTCCGGGCGCGAGCCACCGAGCGGTCGACCCGGACGAGCCGAACCCGGTCGCGGACGACCACCACCCGGGCGCCCGCCGTGTGCTCCACGCGGCCGCTCAGGCATCGGATTCGGTGTCACTGACATCGGCAAGCGCCGCCTCCACGACGTCGGCCGCGTCGGCATCGGGCTCGCCGCTGCCGACCAGCTCGGTGCCGCCTGCGGTGTCACGCACCACGTAGCCGAGCGCCTCGAGCTCGGCGCGGATGCGGTCGCTCTCCTCGAAGTCCTTGGCGGCGCGAGCGATGTCGCGCGCCTCGAGCAGGGCCTGCGCCTCGGCCGTCACGTCGACGTCCACCGGCTCGAGCGCCGTGAGCCCGAACACGCGCAGGAACTCACCGATCGCCGCGCGCTTGTCGCGCACGAGCTGCGGCGTGGCGTGTTCGTCGACGTCCGTGTTGAGGTCATAGAGCAGGCCACCGAGCTCCTTGAGCGCCTCGGTGGTGTTGAAGTCGTCGCGCAGCGCCTCGTGGATGCCTTCCCAGTCCCGCTTTGGGTCGGCGAAGGATGCATCTCCGGTGCCGCGCGTCTCCACGCTCGCGAGGTAGCGCTGGCTGCGGCGGAGCGTCTCGGTGATGCGGGTGCCGAGCTCGTGCGCCTGGTGCAGCCCCTGCTCGCTCCAGCTGAGCGGGCTGCGGTAGGACGCGCTCAGGTAGAAGAGCACGAGCTGCCACGCGGGCATGCGCTCGAGCGCCTCGTGCAGCTGTTCGATGTTGCCGACGCTCTTGCTCATCTTGGAGCCGTCGCCGGCCTCGAGCATGCCCGTGTGCATCCAGTGACGGGCGAACCCACGCCCACCGCCGCGCGACTGTGCGACCTCGTTCTCGTGGTGGGGGAAGATCAGGTCGATGCCGCCGCCGTGCACGTCGAAGTCGGCGCCGAGCTCGGCCTCGGCCATCGCGCTGCACTCGATGTGCCAGCCCGGGCGACCCTTCCCCCAGGGGGAATCCCACGAGGTGTCCTCGTCGGGCTTGGTCGCCTTCCAGAGGGTGAAGTCCAGCGGGTGCTGCTTGTGCTCGCCGGGGTCGAGGTCCTCGCGGGAACCGGACACCATGTCATCGAGCGTGCGGTTGGCGAGCTTGCCGTACTCGCGGTACTGGTCGACACGGAAGTACACGTCGCCGCCTGATTCGTAGGCGAGGCCGCGCTCGATCAGGTCCGCGACGAGCGCGATGATCGCCGACATCGCCTCGGTCGCCGTCGGCTCCGAGTCCGGGCGCCCGAGCCCGAGCCGGTCGGTGTCCTCGCGGTACCACTGCGTCGCGCGCTGGGCGAGCTCGGCGCTCGGAACGCCCTGGTCGCGTGCCGCCTTGTAGATCTTGTCGTTGATGTCCGTGATGTTGGACGCGTAGCGGACGTTGACGCCGCAGAAGCGCAGGTAGTTCACGAACGCCTGGAACATGGCGTACGTGCGCGCATTGCCGACGTGGATGTGGTCGTAGACGGTCGGACCGCAGACGTAGATCGACAGGTCGTTCGATCCGTCCCGCAGCAGCGGCTGCTTCTTGCGGGTGGACGTGTCATAGACCTGCATCTGCATCGGAGCCTCCGTCGTCGGGCGCCGGCATCCCTGCGGCCATCGCCTCGCACGCGCGAAGCCTACCCGTCGACCGCCTGATTCCCACTCAGCTCCTCCTCGAGCACGAGCAGGGCGAGCTGGACGCGGCGCAGCGCCTCGCGCGCACCGATCGCGCCGAGCACGAGCTCGAGGCTGGGGCCACCGGACGTGCCCGTGAGCGCGACACGCAGCGGGCGCATCGCGTCGCGTGTGCCGAAGCCCTGCTCGGCGCCGGTCGCTCGGTAGCGGGCGAGGAACGGTGCGGCCCAGACCGGGCCGGTGTCGGCGCCACCAACGGACGCCGGATCCGCCCGGAGCTCGGCCACGGCGAGCTGGAGCACCGCGTCGGCGCGCTGCAGCTCCTCGCGGCCGGGCAACACGATCGCGAGCACGTGGGGCAGGTCGCCGGCCCCCGGCCCGTCGAGCACCAGCCGCAGCTCGCCGCGCAGCGCGACGCGCGTTGGGGCACTCGCCGCGAGTTCGGCGACGAGCGGCGCGAGCCCGTCGGTCAGGTCCACCAAGGTACCGTCGAGCAGCTCCTCGAGCGGGACGTTCGCCATGTCCTCGCGACCGAGCGACTCGAGCCGTGCGCGATCCACCTTCGGGGCGCCGGTCGGCACGCGTTCGAGCCGCAGCGCGACTGCCGTGCCGTCAGGCGGCGTGAGGTCGACGGCGCCCTGCCCGAGCAGTTCGGCGAGGTAGCGCCGGACGGTCACCGGCAGGAACGCCTCGTCGACGAGCTCGTCGAGCGTGCCGAGCGGATCGCGCTTGGAGAGCTTGCGCCCGTCGCTGTCGCGCAGCAGCGGCAGGTGCGCGAAGGCTGGGGGCGCCGCCTCGAGGGCCTCGAAGATGAGCAGCTGGCGCGCGGTGTTGGTGAGGTGGTCCTCCCCGCGCACGACGTGCGTGATGGCCAGGTCGACGTCGTCGACCACCGAGGCGAGCAGGTAGCCGGCGGAGCCGTCGGCGCGGCACAGCACCGGATCACCGAACGAGCCGGCGGGCACGACCAC
>JAOPYU010000274.1 GCA_025964455.1 Thermoleophilia bacterium
TACCTACGGTGAGACGCTCGCCGATGCGATGCGCCAGGCCCACATGCAGGGGACGCTCAACGCCGGGACGCTCAAGAAGCTCGAGGATTTCCACGCGCTGCTCGACACGTTGCGCGCACACGCGCTGCAGAGCACGTCGGTCGCGGGCTCGATCGAGTTCGTCTACGAGCGCAGCGGACTGCTGACGTCGCTGCACGCCGAGGACACGATCGAGGCGCAGGGCCGGCTCGAGAACCTCGGCGAGCTCGTCAACGTGGCCCGCGAGTACGACGTCGTCAATCCGGGCGGGTCCCTCGAGGAGTTCCTGCAGGCGCTGTCGCTGCAGTCGCAGGCCGACGACATCGAGTCGAGCGGCGGCCAGATCACCCTCATGACGATCCACAACGCCAAGGGCCTCGAGTACAACGTGGTGTTCGTGACCGGCATGGAGGAGGGGCTCTTCCCGCACTCGCGATCGATCCAGGACGGCGACGTGGAGGAGGAGCGGCGGCTCGCCTACGTCGGCATCACGCGCGCTCGCGAGCGGCTCACGCTCGTGCACGCGCGAAGCCGCAGCGTCTTCGGGCGGCGCCAGTACAACACGCCCAGCAGGTTCCTGGCCGAGTTACCGGAGGACCACGTCGTCCACGAGGGGCAGACCGGCGGCGGGGCGGCGAGCTGGGGCGGCGGTTCCGGCAGCGCCGGCGCATGGGGTCGCGGCTCCGGCGGCGGGTCCGACTGGGGATCCGGGCTCGACGATGGCGCAGGCGCGCTGGGTTCGAGCGGCTGGAAGCAATCGCGCGGCGGCGGTCAGCGTCGAGCGGGCGGCGGCGACGAGTTCGGATCGACCTTCGGCTCCAAGGCCAGCTCGGGTTCGAGCGGGTGGGGCAGCTCCGACGGCACGAGCGCCTCCGGGGCGAGCGGCACGCTCTTCGGGAGCGGCGCTGCCGAGTCGCATCAGTCCAAGCGCTGGAAGCCCCCGGCGCCGGAGCTCAGCATCGGCGACCGGGTTCGCCACGGCACCTTCGGCGAGGGCGTCGTGCTCCAGAGCGACGGCGGCGACATGGTGGTGATCCGGTTCGAGGACGGCAGCGAGCGGCGCCTCATGCTCTCCTACGCGCCGATCGAGAAGCTCTGACCGCAGGGCGTTTCGAGATTCGTTGGTCGCGGCAGGAGCATGGCGTGCTGCGAACATGTCTCCTGATGCTCGTCTGCGCGCTGTCGTGCGCGCTCGCCATGCCATCCACTGCTGGCGCGACGGTGAGCCCCCTCGACACGACCGGTTGCTCGGGCGCTGCTGTCGATCTCGGGAACGTCAGCGCCGGCGGCAACTACGTGACGACCACTGACTGCACGATCGCGATCACCAACGACGACGCTGGCGGCGTCACCGTGAAGGCAGCCCAGTTCGACGGGTTGAACAACCTCTTCGACGTCGGGACCAACCCCGCTGCGCTCCCGGACTACTCGAACGGTGCGTGGACGAGCGGCGTCGGTCACGCCGGCGCGTGTCTGCGGGCAGTGACCGGCGTGCTGACGGCGAGCTGGTCCGCCGCAGGCACCTGCAACCCCGTAGACGGGCTCGCATGGAACGCCGTGCAGGCCACGCCCGCATCGCCAAGCACCACGGTGGCGTCGTCCGCCGCCGCGGTGACCGGTGCGACGGTGGCGCTTCGCTTCGGCATCAGCCTCCCAGCCAACATTCCCGCAGGCAGCTATGCGGGCACCGTGACCGTCGTGGCCTTCGACGCCGGCAACTCGTCGTCGGCGAACATCGCGGTCACGTTCACGGTACCGGCCTCGCTCAGCGTGACGCCGTGTGCGGATTCCGTGCTCGCGCTCGGAAGCGTCGCTCGCGGCTCGAGCACGATCAGTGGCAGCGACTGTCTCGTGTCGTTCGGCACGACCAACAATGCGGCAGGCGTGACCCTGTCGATCAGCGATTCGAGCGACGGGACCGGGCTCGCGAGCGGCGGCAGCAACTTCATCTTCGACTACGACGCGGGGACGAATGACTGGACCGGGACGTTGCCGCTGGTCGGGTACTGCGTGCGGACCATCGCGTCTGCGACGCCTGGCGGCGGTATCACGCCGGACGGTACATGCAGCGCGCTGGATGGCGACTGGGTCGGTGCCCGCAACGCGGCCCCCGACGTCCTTGCGACGACGACCGGTGTCGGCAACGGCACCGTCAACCTGCGCGTCGGCGTCCGTACGACCCCCGGCACGGTGCCGGGCGTGTACACCCAGTCCGTGGCGCTGACGGTGGTCGCGAATCCATGATGCGACGAACCGCACCCTTCCTGCTGCTGCTCGCGTTGCTGGCAGCAGCGCCCGTGTCGCGAGCGACGGTGGTCACGCCGAGCGTCACTGTCACGAACGCGGCGCCGCTTGCGACGACCCTCGGCCTCCCGGCCGACGGCGCGCCGCAGTCGACATCGCCCACGCTCAGCGGCTCATTCACCGACCCGGAGGGTGACACCGGCCAAGTGCAGTTCGACCTGTGCCGCACGAGCGACTGTTCGACGCCCCCGGCGATCTTCACGATCATGAGCCCTGGAGGGGCGAGCGGCACCACGCCGGCCGTCACGTCGGTACCGCTCACTCCGGGCGTCTACTTCTGGCGCGCCCGCGGCGTCGACCAGTACGGCGGGCAGGGCCCATTCACGGCGATCCGGTCGTTCACCGCAGACCTCGCACCGGTCACTCCCGCGAAGCTCGCACCGGTCGCGGACGTGGTGGTCGACACGACCCCGACGCTTGCGGCCTCCTTCGAGGACCCCGATCCGTTGGACCTGGGCATCCTCGAGTTCGAGGTGTGTTCGGACATCGCCTGCGCGAGCATCCTCACCCGGGGCCAGACCACTGGCCAGATCCCCGGATCGCTCGGCGCGTACACGTTCACGACTCCGTTCCCGACCGGCTCCGTCCTGTTCTGGCGCGTGCGCGGCATCGACCTGCTGGGCATGCCGAGCTCGTACACCACCCCGCGACGCATGCTCGTCGAGGGCCGGGTCGTCCTCGACGATGCGGGGGGCAGCTATGTCGGCTCGAGTGGCGCCGATACCGTCGAAGGTGGCGACGGCGACGACACGATCGACGGCGCTGGCGGTGACGACACCATCCTCGGCGGAGGCGGCGAGGACGCCATCGACGGCGGTGACGGCGACGACAGCGTCAACGGTGGCAATGGCGACGACGACATCGACGGTGAGGCCGGCAACGACATCCTCGTCGGCGGCAACGGCGATGACCTGATCCGCGGCTGCATCGGCAACGATCGCATCTTCGGGAACGGTGGCAACGACCGGCTGTTCGGGTGCGCTGGTACCGATCGCATCGACGGCGGAGTCGGCAACGACCTCGTCGACGGTGGGGCGGGCAACGACGTGCTCATCGGCTTCGCAGGAAACGACCAGGTGCGCGGGGGCGTCGGTAACGACGTCCTCGATGGGGGCCGTGGCAACGATCGGCTCGTCGGCGGTCGCGGCACCGATCGAATCGTCGCGGGCGCCGGGACGGACGCCGTCGACTCGCGCGAGACCGTGGCGCGCTCGCGCGCGCACGCGCTCGCCACGGAGATCCTCGAATCGCTGCTGCCCGACAGCGCTCCCGTGCTACGCCGCGTCCGGGACGTGGTCCGGTGCGGTGCGGGCGTCGATCGGGTCAGGGCCGACGCGACCGACGTTGTCGCGCGCGATTGCGAATACCTCAATGGACGACGTCGCAAGTTCCGGTGATCGGTCCTTGAGCACGGCGTCGATCGCGCCGATGCCCTCCGGGCATGTCGCACCCACCTGCCCGAGCCCCGTTCCAACGCCTCCTGGGTGGCGCGTGCCGTGCATTCACGCTCGCTGGATGGCTGGTTCCGGCACTGCTGCTCGTCGCAGGAGCCCAGTTCCAGCCCAGTGACCTGCTGCTCGCAGGGGTGCTGCTCGGGGTCGGGCTCGTGAGCGGCAAGCTCGAGATCGAGTTCAGGATCGCGGGTCGAGAGATATTCGTCGTCCCCGACGGCGTCGCCTGGGTGCTCGCCGCGATCGTCCTGGATCCCGTACTCGCGATGCTGGTCGCGCTCGCCAGTTGCCTGCCGAGCCTCGGCAATGGCCTGCGCCGTGAACTTGCCAACGGTGGCTCGCTGGCCGCGAACGTCGGTCTCGTCTCCGCGCTCGTGCACGCCGTCGCGCCCGATCCATCGGTCGACATGATGCTCGTCATCGGGCTGGCTGCAGCGATCGCCTTCGATGTCATCCTCAATGTCGACGGGCTGACCTACCTCGAGTCGCTGGAACGCGGCGCCGCGCGTGAGCACCTCGGCGACAGCTGGCTCGTCGCGGGCTTCGAAGTTGCCCTCCCGACCCTCGCGGTCGGCGTCGTGGCGCCGTTCATCGATGCACCACTCATCGCCGGGGTGGTGCTTGCCGGGTATCAGGCCATCACGTACGCAGGGCTGAGCGTGCTCAAGCGCGAGCAGGTCTTCCGCGCCCGGAGTCGTTACCTCGGTGACGCGTTCGCCCGGTACGTTCCGGCCAGCGTCGCCGAGCAATTGACGGAGGAGGAGGCCGCCATCACGCTGGGCGGCGACCTGGTCGAGGTGACCGTGATGTTCGTCGACGTCCGCGGGTTCACGAGCCTGTCCGAACGGCTCGCCCCCGCCGAGGTGGTGGTCCAGCTCAACGAGGTCCTGGGAGCATGCACGGAGGCGGTGTTCAGCACTGGCGGCACGCTCGACAAGTTCACCGGTGACGGACTGATGGCCTTCTGGGGCGCGCCAGTCCGAACCGATGACGACGCGGCCCGGGCCTGCCGCTGCGCGCTCGACATGCTCGAGCGGACGCGCGCACTCAACGCGGCGCGCCCCGATGACCAACCCCACCTGTACATCGGGATCGGCATCCACACGGGGCGGGCGCTCGTCGGCAACATCGGCCACGCCGACCGACTGGACTACACCGCGATCGGGGACACGGTCAACGTGGCTGCGCGGCTGGAAGCCAAGACCAAGGACGCTGGCTGCGACGCGCTCATCAGCGGTGCCACCTACGAGCGCCTGGTCGGCGCGACGGAGTTCGACCACCTCCCTTCGGCTGGCGAGCTCAAGGTGAAGGGTCGCATCGATGCCGTGGAGGCGTACGTGCTCGCGCGCGATGCCAGCGGTGTTCACGTCGACGCTGCGTGAGGTCGAGGCTGCGTGTGAACTATTCCTGACGACCCATGAGCGAGGCGGTGGCCGCCGCGACGTCGCCGGTCCCGGCACGCACCGCGTCACGGGGATCACCGTCGAGCAGGAGCACACGGGCCGCCTCGTAGGCGCGGTCGCTCAGGTGATACATGCCGAAGTGGCTCGGCCCTGCACCGCGTCCGCTGTCACTCGCGACGGGGATGTTCCAGGCCCCGGGCAGCCAGCTCGACGCGGGATGCACGATCAGGTCGGTTGTCGCCGAGAAGATCGAGGCGTAGCGTGGCGCGCGTGGGTCGCGCTTGGGCCCGAGCCGCAGCTGCGCGTCCTGCACCTCGATCGCCCGCAGCAGCTCGCTCCCGGTCAGCAGCTGCACGAGCGCCTCGGGCATCGCGGCACGCAACCAGCCGACCCCGCTGATCGCGTCGAACAGCGGCCGCAGGCCGATCCCTCGGTGCGGCGACGCCAGGGAGATGAGCCGGTCCACGCTCCCAAGCGAGCCGAGCCGCGCCACGGCCATGCGCGCAAGCACGCCGCCCTCGCTGAAGCCGATCACGTCGACCTTGGCGCTGCCGGTGCGCCGGCGCACGTCGGCGATGAAATCAGCGACCGCCTGCGCCGACTGCTCCATGTCGCCGAGACCGACGGTCGGCGGGTCGAAGACGAACACCCGGAATCCGTCCGCCTCGAGCGAGCGCTTCCACTCGTTCCAGCCCTCCGGGGCATTTGCGAACCCGCCCACGAGGATGACCGGATCCGCGTTGGCCGCGCGCCGGGGGCCGACGGGCAGCTGTGCGCCGAGGCGTGCGGGCAGGGGAAAGAGATGCTCGATGAGCAGGAGTCCGCGAACCAGCGCGGTGTCGATGATGCTCCCCAGCACGTTCCCCACGGGATCATTCTGTCCGATTCGCCCGACGGATGATGCGCGTATCGACCCACCGGTGGCCTCCGCGGGCCGACCCCGGCCGCATCCGACGCTCCGGCGCCCGGTCGGCGGCTAGCATTGGCGTCGCAGCGACGCCCCTCCCATGCCCACCGAGCAGACCACCCCCCGCCCCGTGCACCCGTCGATCAGCTCGACGAGGAGCCCCGCGCGCACCGTGCGCGCGCTGCAGGCGACCACGCGATTCGTGCAGGTATATCCGTACGTGCCGAGCTGCGTGCTGCTCACCCTGGCCTTCCTCGGAGTCGCGCAGGCGATCGCGGCCCACATCGGCGTCCCGATCCGCGACCCCGAAGGCGCACTGCTGGGCCGGCGCATGATCAGCCCGGTGCTGCTCATGGTCGTGTTCGCCTACCTCGACTCGCTGCGCCGCGCGCGGCGCCTCCAGCGCGGCGGCACCCAGGGGCGGCTGTTCCTGCTTTCGCTGACGGTATTCCGCGAGCGCTGGTGGTGGAAGCGCCTCGCGCTCGCGGTGATCGGCTTCATGAGCTTCGCCTTCACCTACCTGGCCTACCGCAACCTGAAGAGCTTCGTCTCGCTCATCGACTACCGCACCTATGACCCCGAGCTGCTCGCGCTCGACCGCTGGATGGCGTTCGGCAACGATCCGGCAACCCTGCTGCACAACACGCTCGGGACGGGATTCATGGCCGAGGTCCTCAGCTGGATCTACCTGGTCTACATCCCGCTCGTCGCGGTGACTGTCAGCGCCGCCCTCGCCTTCGTGGAGCGCATGCGCGAGGCGTACGTGTTCGTCGCGACCTACATGTGGTGCTGGATCCTCGGAACCGCGTCCTACTACGCGATCCCGACGCTCGGCCCGTTCGCGAGCCGCGAACGGCTCTTCGATGATCTGCCCCACACCAACGTCGAACGCGTGCAGGACGCGCTCAAGAACCACCGCTACGAGCTCTATGCCGACAACATCGGCGACGACGTCGTCGCCGGCATCGCAGGCTTTGCGAGCCTCCACGTCGGGGTCGTGTTCGCGGTGGTCATGCTCATGCGCTACTACCGCAACACGACGCTCACCTGGGCGTCGATCATCTTCCTCGTCCCGACGACGCTGGCCACGATCTATTTCGGGTGGCACTTCATCGTGGACGACATCGCGGGCGTGTTCATCGGCTGGTTGGCCTTCGTGCTCGGACGCGCGACCGTCTACCCGCGGATCCTGCTCGTGTGGCGGCGTCGTGCGCATCGGGAGCTCGCGAACGGGTAGGCCGTCCGCATGATCGAGCACGACACCTACATCGAAGTCCGCGCGCCCTGGGATGACCGCGACCTCGGCACCGTCCCGGCACTCGACGCCAACGACGTGCGGCGCGAGGTCGGCGTCGCGCACGAAGCCCACCTCGCCGGTGGCTTCAGCCAGCACGAGCGGGCTGAGGTGCTCGAGCGCGGCGTGGGGCTGCTTGTCGAACGCGCGGAGCAGTTCGCCGCATCGATCCGCGACGAGGCCGGCAAGCCGATCACGCTCGCGCGCGCCGAGGTCGAGCGGGCGCAGGACACATTGCGTTATGCGGCGATCGAGGCGCGGACGATGACGGGCGACATCGTGCCGATGGCAGGCAGCGCCGCCGGCGCCGGCACGATCGGCATGACGCTGAGGGTGCCGGTCGGAGTCGTTGCCGCGATCTCGCCGTTCAACTTCCCCCTCAACCTGGTCTGTCACAAGCTCGCCCCGGCGATCGCGGCGGGGTGCCCGATCGTGCACAAGCCCGCGAGCTCGACGCCGCTCACATCCGTGCTGCTGCATCAGCTGCTGCATGACGCGGGCCTGCCGAAGGAGCAGCTGCGACTCGTCACGGGCGGCGGCCGCGAGGTCGGCGACGCGCTCGTCGTGGATCCACGCGTGCGCCATGTCAGCTTCACTGGATCGAGCGAGGTCGGCTGGTCGCTGCCGCGCCGCGCCCATCGAGCCCGCGTGTCACTCGAGCTCGGCAACTCGACGCCGCTGCTCGTGTTCGACGATGCCGGCCTCGACGCCGCGGTGCAGGCTGCGGCCAAATTCGGCTATGCCTACGCCGGACAGAGCTGCATCTCCGTGCAGCGCATGCTCGTGCAGCGGGCCGTCTACGACGACGCGGTGGAGCGGATGACCGCCGCTGTCGCCGAGGTGCGATTCGGCGATCCGTCCGACGAGGCCGTGAGCTGCGGCCCGCTCATCGACTCGGGTGCCCGCGACGGCGTCCTCGAGACGGTGCGCCAGGCGGTGGAGGCGGGGGCGCGGCTCGCCGTCGGCGGCGACCACGACGGCAACGTCATCGAGCCCACCCTGCTCGTGGACGTCGACCCGGCGCTCGATGCGTCATGCACGGAGCTGTTCGGCCCGGTCGTGGTGATGACGCCGTTCGACGACGAGGCCGAAGCGGTCGCCCTCGCCAACGGCACGCCGTACGGGCTGCAGGCGGGGGTGTTCACGGCGGACGTGCACCGCGCGATCCGCATGGCCGAACGCCTCGAGTTCGGCGGCGTCACCGTCAACGTGCCGCCCACGTTCCGTGCCGACCAGATGCCCTACGGCGGCACCAAGGATTCCGGCAACACGAAGGAAGGGCCGTCATGGGCGCTGCGTGAGCTCACCGAGGAGCGCCTGGTCCTGCTCGGCCGCGGCTGAATTCCGCGAACAGCGATCTTATAGGCTGGCGGGCATGACTTCACTGAGCCCTGCCACCGCTGCTTCCTGGATCCCCGACGAGGAGGCGACCGACGCCCATCGCGAGCTGCGGGCGTGGTGCTCGGAGTTCCGCGACCTCGCCGCGGCGATGCGCCTGCTCGGTTGGGACCAGCAGACCAAGCTGCCGCCCAAGGGGCAGGCAGGTCGTGGCCGGACCATGGGGGCCCTCAACGGCGTGCTCCACGAGCGGGCGACCTCGGCCGAGCTCGAGCGGCTCATCTCCAACCTCGAGGACGTCGACCCCGAGGGTCCCGAGGCTCGCGTCGCGCGCCGCGCCTTCGACCAGTCGACCAAGTTCCCGGCAGAGCACGTGCGCGCTCGGGTGGAGGCATCGTCGGCCGGCTACGCGGCCTGGGATGCTGCCCGGACCAACGACGACTTCGCGGCCTTCCAGCCGCACCTCGAGAAGCTGCTCGAGCTATCGCGCAAGGACGCCGAGTACCTCGGCTACGAGAACGAGCCCTACGACGCGCTCCACGACCTCTACGAAGAGGGCAGCCGCGCCGCTGACCTGGAGC
>JAOPYU010000276.1 GCA_025964455.1 Thermoleophilia bacterium
TACTCCGACGGCGTCGCCCAGGAGATCGACCGCGAGATCCAGCGCATCATCGACGAGGCCCACGCAACCGCGCGCCTCGTGCTCGAGGAGCACCGCGACGAGCTCGAGCGCATGGCCGACATCCTCGTGATCCACGAGAACATGGATGCCGAGCAGCTCGAGCGCCTGCTGCGCGGCGAGGATCCGACGACCGTCTTCGAGGAGACTGCTGCCGCGATCGCCGCCGAATCCGCCGCTGCGGAGGCCGAGGATGCCGCGGAGGCCGAAGCCGAGCAGGTGGAGAAGCGCTCGCCCGGCACCGGGCAGCTGCGTCCCGGATTCAGTACCGAATGAGCGCAGCTGCCCCTGCCGCCCCCGCGACGATCCGGCTCGAGGGCCTGAGCGTCTACGCACACCACGGCATGGTCGCCGAGGAGCGGTCGCTCGGGCAGCGCTTCGAATTCGACGTCGAGGTCGACCTGCCGCACTGCGCGGCGTGTCGCACCGACGAGGCGAGCGATTCGGTCGCCTATGAGGCCATCGCAGCGGTCGTGGTCGAGGTCGCCACGAACTTCCGCTTCAGCCTGATGGAGGCGCTCGCGGACGCCGTCTGCATGGAGCTGCTGGCCGAGTTCCCGGTCTCGAGCGTGCGGCTCTCGGTCTCGAAGACGGCGCCGAGCATCCCGCATTCGGTGGCGCGCGCCACCGTCACCATCGAGCGCACGCGCGCCCACCTGTCCGAGTAGCGTTCCCGGACGGTGCCACAGGGGTACGGGGGTCTCATGGCGAATTCCGACGAGCTGGACGAGTACGACGCGGGCCTCGAGCTACGGCTCAAGAAGGAGTACGCGGACGTCTTCCAGATCTTCCAGTTCTGCGTGGTCACCGACGAGGCGACCTACCTGTGCAACGAGCTGGAGATCGACTGCGTCCCGCACGCCGCCTACCTGCTGTTCGAGCTGGACATGCAGGACGTGTGGGTCTGGGATCGCAACCGCCCGACGCGGATCATCCCGCGCGCGCACGTGTTCACGACCGGTGACGTGACGGTCGAGCAGCTCCGTGGCGAAGGCGCAGAGCTCGAGGCAGCCCTGCCGACGGGGGTGCTGGACCAGCTGCGTGCCCACCTGGCAGCCGAGGACGACGTCGAAGATGGCGAGGCCACCGACGAGGAAGAGTCCGATGGTGAGGAAGCCGGAACGTCCGGAGCGGACGGCACGACGGACGCCCCGCCCGAAAACTGACGGGGAACCGCCAGAACCGGCCTGAGTCTCCTGCAGCGAATTTCCGCTCACCACCTGCTCCGGCTTGATCGATTGATTCGACTACAGGTGGTCCCTGCCAGTGCCGATAGGCCGAGCAGGCATGTACCGGCTTTCACCCGCACCCTTCGCGATCCTCGCGTTCCTTGTCGCGTCCTTCGTCACTCCCGCCCTCGCGGGGGCCGAGGAGACGCCGGCTGCCACGGTCGCGCCGGTGCTTGAGACACCTGCCGTCGGCGCCGCGAACTTCACCGAGGGCGGCTCCATGACCTTCGAGTGGCGCGGGTCCCTCCAGGGCGACGAGGACG
Organism: Thermoleophilia bacterium; assembly: GCA_025964455.1. Next base: position 1,550 of record JAOPYU010000276.1, read on the forward strand.
CGCTCGAGCGCTCGTCCTTCCGGCTCGAGGTCATCAAGTCCAGCGAGCTGCCGTCCGGATCGCAGACGGCCTGGCCCGATGCAGAGCTCTTCGCCCAGACCACCGCGGGCCAGAACGAGACGAGCGCCCAGGTCGGCGTCCCCGATGCCGGCGACTACCGCTGGCGCGTGTGCGCGTGGGGAGTCGTCGACGACGTCGTCGACAACACGATCCAGCAGATCCCCGGTGGCTGCAGCAGCTCGCGCGCCTTCACGACGATCGCGGCGACGATCAAGTCGTCCACCATCGGCGAGCTCAAGATGCAGACCAAGGTCCAGCAGGAGGGCGAGGTCAAGAAGGTCTTCGTCACCAAGGAGACCGACACCACGGAGTCGACCCCGGCTCCCACGACCACCACGAATCCCGTGACCAAGGTCGCCAAGGAGATCCTCAAGCCGGCGATCTTCCAGCGCGTCACGCGCGAGAACACGACGCGCGGCGGCGGATCCTCCGTGACGTTCGGCAGCGACAAGGCTGCGATCCCGGGCGACCTGGACTCCGAGGCCACGGCCGACAAGGAGCGCACCGTGGGTGGCCGCGTCGCGAGCGGCCTGACGACCACCCTGCCGGGCGTGCCGATCCCCTTCTGGACCCTCGCGCTGCTCCTGGCCACCGTGCCGATCGCGCGTGCCTGGCGGCGCAGCGTGCTCGGAATGTTCGACTGGGCTGACGGCTCGGTCGACGGTTCCGGGACGTTCGACGATCCGATCGACGATTTGCGGAACGTTCAGGACGCTCCTGTACTCAAGCCTGCCCCGATCAACGCCGATGGCTCCGCACCGGGCCTCACCTCCGACTCCGCACCGGATCGGAGGCGCCGCGCGGCTTAAGGACTGATGGACCGATTCCGAGACCGATATGACGCGATCTCCTTCCGAGGGCGGCTCCTGCTGCTCCTGGTTGCGGTGTCGCTGATCCAGGCTGGCGTTGCTGCGTACGTCTTCTTCGACCTGCAGTCCAAGCCCGCCGAGCAGCGCGTGCAGGCGCAGCTCAACGCCGCGCTCCGGGGCATCGCCCCCGTCGTGGATTCCGAGATGAACCGGGCCTCGGATCGACTGGGCACCCTGCTCGAGGAGCCCGCGCTGAAGCCCGCGATCGAGGCGCAGTCCTGGGGCGAGGTGGAGCAGCTCGTCAACGATGGCCAGGCCGACCCCGCTGCCGTCGCTCCCGATCCGGCAGCTGCCGTCGACGGCTTCGAGGAGCAGGGCAAGCCCGCCGCTGCCCCTGGCGAACTGCGCGCATACGTCACCGATGCAACCGGCGAGGTCGTCGCGGGAACCCGCCCCGATGGCGCCCTCCTCGAACAGGGCGGCGTGACGTCGAGCAAGCTCGTGCAGGACGGCAAGCTCCTCGCCACCGTGCATGTCCCGGTCGTGGTGGATGCAGCGTTCCTGCGGGACCGCATCTCCAGCTACGTGCCCAAGGGCGTCGACGTGTTCGTCGCCGACCAGGACAGCATCGTGTCGACAGCGGTCGACGGTGGCGCCGAGCAGGATCGCCCCGCGACCCTGCGCGAGGGCCTGCGTGAGGTCGACCTCGGTGGCACCGCCCAGCTCGCACTGACCCAGCCACTGCTCGACGGCAGCGTGCTCGTCGGTGCCTCGATCCCCGCGGAGACCGCCGCCGCGCAGCGCCGCGAAGGACTCAGCTCGCTCTGGGGCTTCATCGCCCTGCTCGCCATCATGATGGTCGGCGTGTCGTGGTTCATCACCCGCGCCGTGGGCGAGACGCTCCGCAAGTTCGCAGGGATCGCCCGTGAGCTGGCGGGTGGCCAGCTGAATCGACGCATCCCGGTGACGGGCGACGACGAGATCGCGATCCTCTCTTCCTCCTTCAACGACATGGCCGAGAACCTCGAGGACCGCATCGGTCGGCTCACCGAGGCACGCGCGAGCATGCGGCGCCAGGTCGACCTGTTCGGCGAGGCGCTGGCCAACGCGACCGAGGTCGACGAGATGCTGCACGCGGTCTGCAGCCTCGCGATGGAGTCCACCTCCGCCACCCACGCACGTTTCTGGACCGTCGACGACGAGGGTCGGTTCGAGCACGCCGCGTGCATCGGCCTGCGCCCCAACGACACCGAGCCGTGCGGTCTCGAGAAGGCTGTTCCGGTCCGCAACGCCTCCGTGCGTGGCGAGGGCGAGCCGCACTGGCTGGTCGTGCCGGCGCGCATGCGCGACGGGCAGATCGTGGGCCTGCTGACGCTCGTCTCCACCCGCGAGGCCTTCGCAGACGACGACGTCCGCATCGCCGAGCGCATCGCCATCCAGGCCGCCGTGGCGATCGACAACGCACGCATGCACGAGCAGCTCCGACTGCAGGCGACGCGTGACGGGCTCACCGGCCTGCCGAACCACCGCTCCCTCCAGGACGAGCTCACCAAGCGTCTTGCCGAGGCGTACGAGACCGGCATGCCGCTCGGCATCTGCCTGCTCGACATCGACAACTTCAAGCGTGTCAATGACACGTACGGCCACCCGGTCGGCGACGAGGCGATCAAGGCGATCGGCCGCACGCTGGCTCACGGCGTGGGCGGCATGGGCATGGTCGGGCGTTACGGCGGCGAGGAGTTCGTCGTCATCATGCCGGGCTGCGACGCCGACGCCGCGATGCGGATCGCCGATCGACTGCGCGAAGACATCACCTACATCGAGGTTCCGCTCGAGGATGGCGGCGTGCTCAAGGTGACGTCATCGTTCGGTGTCACGAACGTCGATCAGCAGCACCCGGGCGTGCGCGTCGAGAATGCCGAGCTGCTCCACCAGGCAGACGTCGGTCTCTACAACGCCAAGCGCTCCGGCAAGAACAAGTGCATGCTGGCCGGCCCCGACACGATCGTCATCGAGATGAGCGACGCCGAGAAGGCCAAGCTCGCAGCTCGCGAGAGCGGCGACCTGGCAGCCGAGAATGCTGCTGCCGACCTGCTCGCTGCCAGCCAGGCCGCGTCGGATCCGCTCGACCTCGCCGCCTGACCTCAGAGGTCGTCGCCCGATTCGGAGAAAGCGTCGGTGTTGCCGAGCGCGCTGGTGACATCGCGCACGACGTGACCGTGGTTCTGCTGACCCGATGCGCTCGCGAGCTTCATGACCAGCTTGGGATCCACGCGGCCTGACACCAGCATCTGCTCGAGCTTCTCGACGGCGCCCGTGACGTAGGACATCTGCTGCTTGAAGATCGCGAGGCGCGCCGGGTCCTGGATGAGCGACGGATCCTTCGCCTGTGACGCGACGCTGTCGCCCGCGGCCTCGAGCGACGCGATGGTGGCTGCGACCTTGCGGGCGCCGGCCAGGTCCACGCGGTGTTCGTCAGCCGCGATGGCGAGCTTGAGCCGCGCGCGGTCACCTGAGTTGAGCGAACCTCCGCCCTCGAGCCGGGCGAGCATCGACGCGAGCATCCGCCGAGCGTTCGATCCTGGAGCGGCGCCGACCATGCCGCGCAACTCGTGCAGCTGGGCCGCCTGGCCCTTCGACTCCTGGGCGAGCGCGAGCTTCGCCGGATCGCTCCTGTCGGCGCCGGTCGCGCTGGCAGCGAGCTTCGCTTCGAGTGCGCGGCCGCGCCCCTGCAGGTTCATGAGCTGGCCGAAGGTCTCGCGCTTGCCGCTCGGCAGCGCGCCGTATGCGGGCCGTGGCTCGATGGCGGCGGGCTGGGTGAAGCCCGGTGTGGTGGCGTTGATCTCGGTCATGGGGAGCCCAAGGGGGATCGGCGCGCCACTAGGGGGAGGGCGCGCCTGCTAACTCCACGATGGGCCCGAATGCCCACGCCGTCAAGGGAAAGTCCCTGCTCAGCGGGTGGGGCCGGATGCAGCGGCGCCGCGTGGCACCGGGGCATCCGTGGCTGCCGCGGCGCGTGCGCGTTCGCGCGCGCGATCCAGGTCTTCCTGGATCGGCTTGGTGAGCCAGTCGGCGACCAGGTTGGAGACGATCGCCACCGCCGGCGCCATCACGATGCCCTTGGAGGCGCCCATGCCGGCGCTGCGCAGTCGCGAGGCGCGAATGCCGTCGACCGATCGCGCCGGGATGAGCCCACCCACGAGCGCGCCCCACGTGCCACCGAGTGCGGAGCCGACCAGGAGGCTCGGCACGATGCCGGGGTCCTCATCGTGCGACACCAGGCTCAGCACGGCCGGGGTCGTGGCGGCGACCATCGGCACGCCGACCTTGAACAGCAGTCCTGCACCCAGCTTGGCCGGCATCGCATGCGCGAACTCCTTGGCCTTCTGGATGAACTCGACGCGGCGCGCGCTCGGAAGCCCGAGCGGCAGCTCCAGCTGCACGTCGTGTGGCGTACCGCGCAGTCGTTCGACCAGCGCGCGCACACCGTGATTGTTCGGCCCCTCGACCATGACCCGTCCCGGTATCGACAACATCCCCTACCGGTCCATCGGTCCCGGCGCCCTCCCCGTTTCGCCGCTCCCTCCACGACAGCCGAACCCGGATCGCAGGGTGCGCGAGCGCCGCACCCACGCGCGTCGACGCCGACTGTTCAGAATCGATAACCCCTCGATCGTTTCTGTACAGGTGATGGGGAGCGCAGGGGTGTCCATCCACCAACTGTGCAGAACCGATAACCCCTCGATCGCTTCTGTACAGGCGCGCAGGCTGGCGCTGCGTCAGCCCCCGCCGAAGGCCGAGACGGGCAGCTCGATCACACGGTCGGTAGCGTCGGGATAGCGCACGGTCGCCTCGAGCTCGT
>JAOPYU010000299.1 GCA_025964455.1 Thermoleophilia bacterium
CCGCAGGCGCCCGCGCCGCAGTGGCACCAGGCCCAGCCTCACCCGCAGCACCAGCACGGCCACCACGCGGCGCCGCAGTACCAGACGCAGCCCGCGCCGGTGCAGCACGTGACCTACGCCACCGCCGTCGCGCCGGCCCAGCCCGCATCGCCCGCCGCGCCGGTGCATCGCACCGTGCCGGCGCCCTCACCCTTCGCCAATGCGACGCGTCCCGCCCAGGTGACCTGGGACGGAGGCGGCCCTGCTGCCGACAAGACGCTGCTCCAGCGGGTGTCGCCCGTGCACATGGGTGTCCTGCTCATCATGGTGATCGTCGCGATGGTCGTGACCTCCGGACCTGCGGCGATGACCGCCAAGCCCGGCCGGCTGCCCGCCCTCGCAAGTGGTGGCGGGGTCGGGGTCGATGGCATGCCCGTCCGGGCCGGCTCCACGGCGCTCGCCGCGACGACGCCGTCGACGGCACCGTCCACCGCCGCTGCCGCCACACCAGCCGCACGCACCGCCACGGCCACCCGGGACGCCCGCCCCCGGGTCGCCGGGGCCGCGCCGCGTCGGATCCGTGGCGGCGCCCGCATGATCGCGGTCGGCAGCAGTCGCGTGAGCTCGGCCATCCGCTCCGGCGGCATCCCATCCCCGGCCGCGTCCGCGAACCTCGCGATCGCCGGAGGTGGTCGCGTCGTCGCCGGCTCCACTGGCGACGTGCAGATGAACGGCATCCCCTCCCCGGCGGCCTCGGAGAAGCTCGGCCCCCAGCAACTGCCCTTCCGGGCAACCGACGGAGTGACGCTGCCTCGCGGCGCCTCCGAGCGCGATTCGCACGCGGTGGACACCCACTACGGCGACGACACGCTCGCGATGGAGGAGCCCGTCGAGCTGCCCGCGATGACCCCCGGAGCAGCGGCCGCACGCGCCGAGACGCGCGTGATCCGCAACGACATGGCCGGCACCGCACCCGCGCCGAACACCTCCGGTGGCCTGATCGTCGCGATGTGATCGGCGAAGCCCGGCCCCGCAGCGTCGCCAGCCTGCGATAATTCCCCGCGCACGTGAACGTCCTCTACCTGCACCAGCACTTCGCCACCCGCGCGGGCTCCGGCGGCACCCGATCGTGGGAGTTCTCACGGCGCCTGCTGCGCCTCGGGCACACGGTGACGATGATCGCGCAGGTCCGGCGCGGCGGCGGCATCCAGACGCCGGGCCGCCACGACCTCGACGGCGTGCAGCTGATCCTGCTCGGCGGCTTCTACACCAACCACCTCGCCAACTGGCGCCGCGCCTGGCAGTTCGTGCGCGTGATGATCCAGGCCAGCTTCCTGCGTCGCCTGCCGCACCGCCCCGACGTGGTCGTCGCCAGCAGCACGCCGCTCACGATCGGTATCCCCGGCTGGATCCTCGCCCGCCGCCACGGCGTGCCCTTCGTCTTCGAGGTGCGCGACCTGTGGCCCGAGGCGCCGATCCAGCTCGGCGTGCTGCGCAACCCGGTCCTGCGCTGGCTCGCGATCCGCCTCGAGCGCTTCCTGTACCGGCGCGCCGACGTGATCATCCCGCTGTCGCCCGGCATGGAAGCCGGTGTGCTGGCCGCGGGCGCCGACCCGCGCAAGGTCGTCACCATCCCGAACGCGAGCGACGTCGACCTGTTCGCACCGCGCCACCGCGACCGCTCCACGCTCGAGCGCTGGGGGTTCGGGGACCGCTTCGTGGTCGTCCACGCCGGCATGATGGGCGAGGCGAACGGCCTGCAGTACGTCCTGGACGCGGCCAAGGAGCTGCATGACCGCGGCGAGCACGGCCCCGCCTTCCTCGTCATCGGCGAGGGCATCACCCGCCGGCGCCTGCGCGAGCAGGCCGAGGCATGGGGCCTCACCAACATCGAGTTCCCCGGCTCGATCCCGCGCGAGGAGCTGGGCGCGATCGTCTCCTCCTGCGACGTGTCGATGGTGTGCTTCGCCGACTACCCGGTGCTGCAGACCAACTCCCCCAACAAGCTGTTCGACGGGTTCGCCGCGGGGCTGCCGTGCATCGTCAACTCTGCGGGGTGGACCAAGCGCCTGGTCGAGGGCCACGACGCCGGCGGGTATGTCGATGCCCGCGAGCCCGCGCAGCTCGCCGACGCTGTCCTCGCACTGCAGTCCGACGAGGAGCTGCGCACGCGACAGGGCGCCAACGCGCTGCACCTGGGCACGACGGTCTTCAGTCGCGAACGGCTCGGCACGCGATTCACCGACGTGCTCGAGCACCTGGCGGGGTCGCCGCGCAACGCTCGCCGAGTGCTCCCCGAGACGCTGCGCGCGCCGATGGTGCCCGACGTCGCGCAGGAGCCTGATGACCGCGCGATCGCGGGAGCCGCGGCCGCAGCAGCAGCGACCACGGCAGCGCCCTGATGCGGATCGCGATCGTCGACCCGGCGTCGTGGTCGCTCGCCTACGATGCCCCCCTCGGGGCGGCGCTGACGCGCGCCGGGTGCGACGTGACGCTGCACTGCACGCGATCGCCACACGGAGCGAGCGTCATGGACCACGCGGACGAGCTGCGGGTCGAGGAGAGCTTCTACCGCTCGGGCTACGGCCTGGGCTTCCTGCCGCGGCGGATCGGGCGCGCGGTCCAGCACCCGCTCGACCTTGCCAAGCTGGTGCGACGACTGCGCCAGGAGGCAGATGCCGTGCTCGTGCAGTGGCTTCCGGGCAGGGGCGTCGATGCGACGGCGTGGGCGCGGCTCGCGACCGACATGCCCGTCACCTTCACGGCCCACAACGCGCAGGAGCGTGACGAGACGCTCGATCCGGCCCTGCTGCGCGGCTTCACGGCGGTCATCGCCCACTCCGACGGCGGCGTGCAGGCGCTGCGCGACGCCGGGCTGGAGGCCGTGTGGCGGATGACGATCGGCGCGTACACGCAGTACGCGACCTCGGCGGATCCTTCGGAGCTGCCCGTGTCCCTGGAGCCGAACGCCCCACTGGTGGTGCTGCCGGGCATCCTGCGCGACTACAAGGGCGTCGACATCCTCCTGGAAGCGTGGCCGGCGGTGGCAGCAGCGGTGCCGGGCGCGCGGTGCGTCATCGCCGGGCGGCCGATGGATGTCGTCCTGCCCACCTCGCCACCCGAGGGGATGACCATCCTCCCGCGATTCGTCAGCGAGGACGAACTCGGCTGGTTGCTGCGCAGCGCCACCGTCTGCTGCCTGCCATACCGGCAGATCGACATGAGCGGCATCGCTGCCTCGGCGCTCGCGTGCGGGACTCCGCTCGTGCTGAGCGACGTGGGCGGCTTCGGCGAGTACGTCGGGCGCGGTGCGACGCTGGTTCCGCCGAACGATCCGACCGCCCTCGCGGCCGAGCTTATCCGCGTGCTCGCCGATCCGGCGCTGCGCGAGCGCCTCGCTGCCGAAGCCCGGATCGCGACCGACACCGTCTACTCGTGGGACGGAATCGCGGCGACCTACGTGCAGCTGCTCTCCACCCTCGTTGATTAAGAAGTGATTTCAGAAAGAGGGTTGTCGAGTCGGGACTCGAAGACCGCTTCCATCGTGATTTGTACGATGGGAGTTGCAGATGTCGAAGCCGGTGTGGGAAATCTCGGATGAGTTCTGGGCAGCGGT
>JAOPYU010000303.1 GCA_025964455.1 Thermoleophilia bacterium
TCCATCCACACAGTGTGCCCGTCTCGTCAAATGAGCGGCGGCGGTCCTGAAACTTATACGTCGGGTTCTGTGACGATGTGGATCTGGTCGTTGTGTGTGAAGAAATTGACAAGTTGCATGTCACACGCTCAAGGCGCTTCGCGGTGGGCCGAATGACCAGTGTGATCCTGTCCCGACATCTCGTCGCGCTGACCTCTGCGCTCGTCCTGCTCCTACCAGCCGCTGCCGCGCAGGCGGAGGGCGAGCACGTCCACCCCCAGCCGGTGGCGCCGACGCCCGGGGACGTGCGATTCATGCCCGGCACCGTCGGCCCCACGGTCTTCAGAGGCACAGCCGCGACGGTGACGATCCCGGACGGTCCCGGCTTCGGGGGCGAGCGCGGGCGCATGCAGAACTCCGGCGACCGGCGCAAGAACAACTACTCGGTCACCGACGCCAACTTCAACAACGTGCTCGGCCTGCTCAATGCCCATCCCGACACGGGCGCGCCGCTCACGTACGTGCAGCACATCCAGACCTACGCCGCCGCGGGATACATCGAGACCTTCGCGCCCGACGCCTACGCCCACATGACGATGCACCAGAACGCCGGCCAGGGCACCGTGCTGGGCGCGAGCGCATACCTGATGGGGCTCGTGCAGCGAGCTGATCCTGCAGCACACGGCCTCACGCCCGAGGCCATTCCGGCGAAGCTTCCGGGCACCGACATGGAGGCCCGCCTGTACGTGCGCTCCACCAAGGACGCGACCGGCCAGCAGTGGGCCCGCATGCACCACGCCCAGACCGCGCCGGCGGTGTACCGGATGCTGACCGCGGCCGGCCTGAATCCGACGACGGCCCTCATCCTCGCGAGCGACGACGGCATCTCCGGTGCGGGCCGCCTCAACGGGGTCAATGAGCAGGACGGCGCGAGCGACGGATTCAACTCGGGCGAGCGCGCCACCTGGGCGCTGGCCGCGCAGGTCGCGATCCAGACCGGGATCCCGGCGGTCGGGCACCTCATGCACGGGCACGACCACGCGGGCATCGATGTCAGTGCTATGACCAGGCCCAAGATCAACACCAAGATCGGGTTCGTGGCGGATGATCGCTCGGCGAGCGACGCGCGCGCGGCGGCGATCCAGCGCGTGCTCAGCGACGGCACCGTCGCCAGCGCAGCCACGGCTGCTGCGGACCAGGACCTGACGGTGCGCAACTCGGCATACCTGGACAACACCACGCGGGTGAAGGTCGACATGGATGGGTTCGACTACCTCGTGCCGGTCGGGACCGAGCGCACCATCAAGGTGACGGTCGGCAACGACGGTCCGCACGCCGCGACCGACGTGATGCTGGACCTGCACCCGACGGCGAACCTGCAGGTGGTCTCGATGACCGGGCCGGCGAGCGTCCACTGCACGACGGCGCACTGCCACATCGGGACACTGGCGCCAGACTGGAACGACAGCAAGGTCGAGCTCGCGGTGACCGTGCGCTTCGCGAGCTTCGGCAAGTCCACCCTGCGCGCCGCGCTGACGACGTCGTCGAAGGCGGTCGCCAAGGAGCTCAGCGAAACGCAGGAGCACGCGGCGAAGACCGCCAGCCGGGCGAGCGGGGGCATGGCGGCGAGGGGGACTGGATGGCGCGCCTCCACGTGCGGCACGCGCCTCGGCACCGCCTGCAAGGTCCGTCAGGTCTTCGGCTTCAACCACCTGGGCACGGTCCGCCCCGCGAGCGAGGGCAACGACGGACGCTGGGTGAAGTCCACCTACTACCAGCTCGTCGGAAAGCGTTGGGTGCGACGGTTCGACCGGTCCGGCCAGGTCGACGCGCTCGGAAGGGTCCGCATTCGCGCCGACCGCTGGTCCAAGCTGCGGCCCGGAGTCTGGCGCGTGCGTATCGAGGCGGACGCGACGTGGCTGCTCGGTGCCACGCAGAGCCGCTACACCTACCTGCGCGTCAGCTGACGCGCGACATCACGGGAGTCACCCATGCAGGTCCGTCCGACCCTCATCATCGCCACAGCGGTCGCGCTCGTCGCGATGTTCGCCGCGACCGCCGCCGCGAAGCCCGTACCGGGCGCGCTGACCGCGACCAAGGCGCGAGCTGCTGCCGAGGACGCCATCCTCGCGAGGGTCGGTCTCGACGGGACGCTCGACAGTCTCCGCTGCACCCGAGCCGCGGCGCGGAAATTCACGTGCCGCGGCACGGGCTCGATGTTCATGGCTGACGAGACCGAGCACGGCTACACGGCGACCGCCGTCGTCACCAACGTTCGCAGGGACGGACGTTGGCGCACGACCACCTCCGTGCGGATCGTGCACGCCGCGAGCGTCGGTGGGTCGACCGGTTCGACCGACGGACACGTCCACTGACACGCACGCGGGCCGGTCAGGGTCGGAAGTGCTCGAGGTCGACCACGACGAAGAGCCCGCGCGCCTCGGCGACGGGCTGGTCGCCATCAGGGTCGAGTAGCTCGGCCGTCAGCTGGACCTTGCGCCCGTCGATGTCAGCGCAGCGCGCACGCACCTCGTACTGCGTGCCGAGCACGACCGGGCGACGGTAGTCGACCTCCAGGTGCGCGGTGACGAACACGCGCAGCACGAGGAAGCCGACGTAGCCGCAGGCATCGTCGAGCACGGCGGCGACCATGCCGCCATGCGCATAGCGCGGGGCGCCCTGATGGCGCTCGTCGAAGCGCACGCGCGTGCCGACCGTGTCGTGGTCGACCACGCGGAACGGCTCGAGCAGCGCGTGGGCCGCGCTCGACGGGCCGCAGACCATGCAGTCGTCGTTGTGGCGCGGCAGTTCGTCGCCGACCTGCCAGGGCGTCGGTTCGAGCTCGTCGCGCCAACTCATGCGTGGTGCCGCTGCCCATCCGCCGACGCACGATGGTCGGAGATCGCCGCGACGAGGCGCTCGGCGAGCGGGCGCGCCCAGATGTCATAGCCGAGGTCCGACGGATGGAAGCGGTCGGACGAGGACGAGCGCGGTCGAGCATCGTTGTAGGCCGGGGACACCTCCTCGACCACGTTCATGAACGGTACGTCCACGTCTGCTGCGACCTCGCGCTGGATCTCGCGCAGCTGGGTGGCGCGCCGCGTGATGATCGCCCGCAGCGGCTGCTGGAACAGGGGTGAGCGCAGCTCGCCTGCGCTGCCGAGCACGACGACGGGCGCGAGCGCCGTGGCCTCGCGCAGCAGGCGCTCGGCGTCGCGCCGGAACGCTCCCGAAGGGGTTCGGTGCGTCACGTCGTTGGAGCCCACCTCGATCACGATCGCGTCGACCCCATCCGGGACCTGCTCGAGCTGTTCGTCGATGACCTCGCGGGTGACCGCGCCGCTGACGCCGAATCCGACCGCGTGAACCGGCTGGCCGAGGTCCTCGGAGGCGCGGCTGGCGATGCGGCCCACCAGGGAGCGTGCCGCGCTCGTCGCGCCGACGCCCGCCACGAGGGAGTCGCCGAGCACCACCAGTTCCAGGGTCGGTCCGGGACGGTCGGTGCCGACCCGCACATCCACGTCGAAGCCGGGATCCTCTGGCAGTCGCGGCTGCGAGAGCGCATGGCGCACCTCGTAGGCGAGCACCGCCGCGCCGAGGACGCCGAGGATCAGGAGGGAAGCAAGCAGTCGGAGCAGGGGTCGTCGCATGTGGGGCATCCTGCCCGATGCGGCGTCGACTCAGCGGGCGCTGCGCAGCCGAGCGGCGAGGGCGGAGCCCATGGCGCCACCGGGACCGCGTCCCGCTGCCAGGTCGCGGGTCGCTGCATCGCCACCGGCGCCGAGCCGTACCGCGATGATGCGCTCGAACGCCTCGCGCGACACCGACCATGTCTGCATCGTCGACACGGCTCGCACCGTCGCTGCGCGCGGGGCATCGGTGAGCAGCGCGAGCTCGCCGAAGTGGTCGCCGCGCCCGAGCGAGGCGAGCGTCGCACCGTCCCGCTCGACGATCGCCGATCCGCGCAGCACCAGGTAGAAGCGATCGCCCGTGTCCCCACGCGTCACGATCGCGTCGCCCGCGCGGAACTCCTCGAGCCGCGCATCGCGCTTGACGATCGCCAGGTCACGCATCGGCAGGTCGTTGTAGAGGGTGAGCGGTCGCGCATCGACCGGCTCGTCGGGATTGCCGAGGAACAGTTCCGGCGTGGCGAGCAGCGAATGGGCGAGCTCGAGGTGGAACTCGAGCGCGTCGAACAGCGTGCACGTGACGCCGCCGGATGCCGCGCGCAGCGTCGCGCCTCGCACATGTGCGGGCACGAGCGTCGACGCGCCGAACAGGTCGCCCGGGTGGAGCCGTCCGACCACGCGACCGCCCGTGACGGGATCGATCGCGACCCGCGAGCCGTCGACGCATCGGGTGAGCCCGTCGCCGTCGATCCAGTCGCCTGTCACCGTGGCGAAGGAGATGACGAGGAACTCGCCGGAGCGGACGATGCCCACCGAGGCACGGCTCGTCGTATCCTCCTGCGCGGTGGGCCACGTCGACTTGCCGGCAACGTCCTGCTCATGGCCGGCATAGGCGAGGTTCCAGACGGCATCAGCGCCGGCCCGTGCGAGCAGGGGCAGCTCACGCAGGAAGGCGTGGCGGGTCCGCTCGGTCGGCATCGGCGCGCGGCTCCGGGCGATCCGGGACTGGTGCTGGTCGAGTGCGCGAGTGGATTCCATGCCCTGTGGATCGGCACGATCCCCCGTTCGGGGGAACCGGTCGTGCACGATCACAGTCGTGCAATCAGCCGCCGGGGCGAGCTACGGCCACGGCCACGAGCTGGAGCAGGGCAACGGGCACGAGAGCCGTCCATGCGACGGTGCGGATCCAGTTCACCCGCACGAGGCTGCGCAGCGCCGGCGCGTCGAACGCGCCGGCCAAGTGGCGATGCGACGTCGCGCTCACCCACAGCGTCACTCCCCACGTGATGAGGACGAGGGCGACACCCAGCCACGTCGCCCATGGCGCGATCCCGGCTGGGCGATCGAGCACGAGCCAGGTGCTGCACAGCAGCTGCAGCAGCATCGCAGGCCCGACGATCGGTGTGATCAGGTTGGAGTGTCGCGCGTGGAACCCCGTCCACGTCGCCGGGTCGATCGACGCGAACGACGGATAGGTGAGCAGCTGCACGATCCAGATCGCGGCCGCCATCCACGCGGCGGCAACGAGCTGGAAGGCGAGCACGACGACCTCGGTGTCAGTCCCCATCCGGCGCCCCGAACCGCGGCCCGCGACCGATCCTGATCGGCCCACGAGCCGTCGCCGGATCCTCGACGCGGACGCCGCGCTGCCGGATCTCGACGCTGCCGGCGGCGTGCATGGCGCGCGCCTCATCACGCACCGCGTCCATCCACCCGCGCCAGTCCGGGGACGCAGCGATCCTCGCCGCGTCGGATGGGCAGGTCGTGGCGTCGGGCTCGCGGCCTGACAGCAGCGCGATGATCGCGTGCCGGGCACGCTCGCGCACCTCGGCCTCCTCCATCTGCTCCCACCACTTCGGACCACGCTCGCCGAGCGCGACCTTCGCAGCCTGCAGGCGGCTGCGAGCCTGCGCCTCGGCATCTGCGTCGGTCGCGCGCAACGCGGCTGCGACCGCACGCCGCGCAGCCATGAGTTCGTTGACGAGCTCCGCGCGCAGCGGCTCCGGGATGTTGGGATCGGTCGCGCGCCAGCGTCGCCCGTCGATCACGACATGCGTCTGCTGCTCGGGAGCGTCCGCCACTCAGGCCTCGAACGCCTCGTGCGTCACGCGGTGGCGGTACTCGAACGTCTTCTCGAGCCGTCGCCGCACCATGCGCGCGCCGCCGAGCTCGCCGAGGCGACCGAGCGGCAGCTCGTAGTCGATCGAATCGGTCAGGCGGCACGTGTCCGCGTCGACGGGCGTCACCAGGTGCGTGTGGCGCCACTTCGGGAAGGGGCCTCGCTCCATGACGTCAGTGAAGGAGCGACCGGCCACGAACCCCTCATGTCGGATCGTCCAGCGCTGTCGGATCGGGCCGAGCACCGGGACGCTCAGCACCACGCGCATCGAGTTGTCCTCGAGTCGCCCGGAGCGTTCCTCGACGCGGGTGCCGTCCCACGGGGGCACGAGGTCCTCGAACGCGCCGTCGCGCAGGTGCCACGCGAAGACTGCTTCGGCCGGAGCCTGGATGACGCTGGCGACGAGGAAGGTGGTCACGGCCGCCACATTACCGGTTCACGGTTCGGTGTCAGGCACATCCAGTCGGGTAGGCGCTGCGTACGTGCAGCCGATCCCAGACATGCCACCTCGAGACCACGACAGGCCCCTGATCCTCGTTGCCGGCGCGACCGGTTATGTCGGTGGGCGCCTCATCCCGGAGCTGCTGGAGCGCGGCCACACCGTGCGCGCGCTGTGTCGCACCCCGGCCAAGCTCTCCGGCCGCGCGTTCGCGGGCCACGAGCATCTGGAGGTGCACCGCGGCGACGTGCTCGACGACGAATCGCTCGATGCGGCGCTCCGGGGCGTCGGTGTCGCGTACTACCTCGTCCACTCGATGGCGGAGGGCCATGACTTCGAGCGTCGCGACGAGCGTGCCGCCGAGGTCTTCGCGGGCGCGTGCGCGCGCGCCGGCGTGGGTCGCATCGTCTACCTCTCCGGGCTCGGTGACGAGCGCGACCCGATGCTCTCGAGGCACCTGGCCTCGCGCCACGCGGTCGGACGGTCCCTGCGATCGGCCGGCGTGCCGGTGACGGAGCTTCGGGCCTCGATCATCGTCGGCTCGGGCTCGGCCTCGTTCGAGATCGTGCACGACCTGTGCCGCAAGCTGCCGGTGATGCTCGCGCCCAAGTGGCTGCGCTCGCGCTGCGAGCCGATCGCGATCCGCGACGTCGTCGAGTACCTGGTGCGCGTGCTCGACGAGCCGCGCACGATCGGCGAGGTCCTCGACATCGGCGGTGGCGAGCACCTCACCTACCAGCGCATGCTGGAGATCTGTTCGGAGGAGCTCGGCCGCCCCACCACGGTCATCCCCGTCCCCGTGCTGACCCCGCGGCTCAGCTCGTGGTGGCTGCACCTGGTGACGCGCGTGGACATGCGCCTCGCGCGCCCGCTCATCGAGGGGCTGCGCAACGACACGATCACCATCGACCAGCGGATCACCGAGTGGATCCCGATCGAGCGAACGAACTACCGCGACGCGGTCAAGCGGGCGCTGGTGCGGCTCGAGGCCCCGGAGCGCTGGTCCTCGTGGCGCGACGCGCGTGGCATCGTGCGGCCTGCGATCACGCGGGCGCGCTACAACTTCCGCGACTACCGCACGTTCGACACCGAGCTGCCGCCCGAGGAGCTGTTCCGCCGACTGACACACATCGGTGGCGAGCACGGCTACGGCCTCGGCGTCGATGCGCTGTGGCGCCTGCGGGGTGCGATGGACCGCGTCGTCGGCGGGCCCGGGCTCCGGCGCGGCCGACCCCGTGGCACGCTGCACGAGGGTGACCCGATCGACATGTGGCGCGTCG
The DNA here is from genome assembly GCA_025964455.1 of Thermoleophilia bacterium. The sequence continues at coordinate 7,447 of JAOPYU010000303.1, forward strand.
TGCGCCTCGTGGCGCCGGCGCGCATGTCACTGCGCGCCGAGATGCTCGTCCCCGGCGCCGCGCACCTGGACTTCTACGTCGAACCCCGGCCCGAAGGCGGCGCACGGTTGCACCAGCTGGCGACGCTCGAGGGCAACTCGCTCGCGACGCCCGCCTACTGGATGGCGCTCGTGCCGATTCACGGGTTCGTGTTCAACCGCCTCGGCCAGCACGTCTTGGCGCTGCGCTCACGCCCTGCGGCCTGACTGAAGGCGATGAATGTGCAGCGTGTCGACATGATGTCGACGTTCTGCACAACCATGGCGCGAACGTGCCGTGGCTCACGAGCCTGAGCGCGCTCAGCCGCGCTTGGCGTGCTGTTTGGAGCTCGAGCCTGCGGCGCGCTGCTGCTTCCACGGTGCGTACGAACCGCCACCGGTCCGGCTGTGGGCGCTGCCGCCCGCTGATCCGGAGCGGGCGACCGGGCGACCACTGCGCGCGGGCTTGGCTGCGCCCGAGCCGCCGCTCGTGCGGGGCGCGCCGGCCTGCACGACCGTGACGTCGTTGGCACGGACGCCCTGGCTGTGCGTCTGTGCGCTGAAGCTCACGAGCGCGCCGGGACGAACGTCCTGGGCCGTCTCGATCGCGACGCCCTTGCGGTGGAAGAACACGTCCGCGCCGCCGCCCTCGGGCTTGATGAAGCCGAAGCCCTTGGCCGCGTCGTAGCTGATGACGGTGCCTTCGCAGCCGCCCTGCGCCGCGCTCAGCGCTGCGGTGCGGACCTGCGGCGTGTGGCGATCGTCGCGCCGGTTCGGTCGCCCACCCTGCTGCGGGCGGTCGAACTTGCCGTTGCTGCGAGCGTCGCGCCCACCTTTGGTGTTGGCGGGGGCGAAGTGCTGGCTGGCCGGCAGCGGCTCGCGACGCGTCTTCTTGGTGTAGCGCACGTCATCGAAGATCGCCAGGTCGACGCCGACCTCGCGCACCATGCGGCGGAGCGTCTTCTTCTGGCCGCTCGTGAACATCGTGATGCAGGTGCCGGTGCGTCCTGCTCGGCCGGTGCGGCCGGAGCGGTGCTGGTAGGTGTCGGCGTCGTCGGGCATGTCGTAGTTGAGCACGAGCGTGATGCGGTCCAGGTCCATGCCGCGTGCGAACACGTCGGTCGCGACGAGCACGGTGCACTCGCCCTTCTGGAACCGACCGTACTCGCGCAGTCGCTCGTTCTGGGACATCCCGCCATGGATGGCGGTCGCCGCGATGCCGAAGCTGCGCAGGCGCTCGGTCAGCGTCTCGGCGCTGCGCTGCGTGCGGACGAAGGCGACCGCAAGGTCACGCTTGCGCTCGAGGATCTCGACGGCGGTATCGACCTTGGTGCCGCCGGTGGTCTGCCATACGAGGTGCTCGATCTTGCCGCCGCGACCGGGCGCGGTATCGACGCGCACCGTCTCGGGCGCATCGGTCAGCTCGCCAGCGACCTTGGCGACGCGTCCCTCGAGCGTCGCGGAGAAGAGCATCGTCTGGCGCTTGCCACGGGGCAGCTTCTCGACGATCTCCTCGACCTGCGGCTGGAAGCCCATGTCGAGCATGCGGTCCGCCTCGTCCAGGACGAGGATGCGCACGGCCCGCACGTCGATCTTGCGGGTGCGGATGAGGTCGGCGAGGCGGCCCGGCGTCGCGACGACGATCGCGGCGGTCTTGGCGGCCTGGGCCTGCCGGTAGATCGGCGCTCCGCCGTACACGGCGACGCAGCGCAGCTGCTTGCCGGTGGCGAGCGGCACGAGCTCGTCGTGCACCTGCACCGCGAGCTCGCGGGTCGGCACCAGGATCACGGCGCTCGGAACGCTTGTGTTGCGGGGAAGCTGGTCGATGATCGGCAGGCCGAACGCCATCGTCTTGCCCGAGCCGGTGGGCGACTGCACGAGCACGTCTCGGCCGGTCGCAGCCACGGGAACCACGGCCGCCTGGACCGGGAATGCCGTGACGATACCGCGGCGCTCCAGGAGCGCGGCGAGCTGGGGATCGACGCCCTTGAGGTCGGCGAAACGGACGAGACTGTCAGACATGCAGGGACTTTCAGTGGGAGGGAGGCGTGGGCGCGAGCGCACTCACCGGAACAGTGTGCCAGCTGGCGCAAGCCCGGGTCGGACGCATGGCCCGCCAGCGTCCGCAGTGGCCACGCAAGTGGGCCCACGAGGCCACGGAGGGCGTTGGAGCATCGGATCTTCAGGTATCGAGCGCCCTGACCGATGCAACCGCCATGCCCGCACCACGACGGGGGTTCGCACCCTGGGCCCCGTCGATATGACGATCGAGGAGAGACCGTGCTCGTACGCGCAGGAGATGGAGACTGGCAGCAGCTGCAGCGAGTCGATGAGCTGCCGGCCGGAGGCTTCCGCGCCCTGTGCGGCGCCGACGCGGCCAACCTGCTCGAGCTGGCCGACCCGCTCCCGATCGCAGCGTTCAGCCCGAACCTCGATCGCGACGACGCGCGCATCGACGCGATCGGCCTGACGCACGAAGGCGGCATCGTGCTGCTGCTCGCAACCTTCGAGGAGTCCCCGCGCGACACGCTGTGGCGCATCATGCATGCGGCCGGCGCGCTGCAGGGCTCCACCCCGGCGCAGCTCGCGCAGCGCTGCACGGAGCTCGATGGCGAATCGCTCGGCGACTGGCTGGCGCGACGCGTGGGCGGGGACGCCCACGGCCTCGACGCCACGATCGCCGCGACGCTCGCGGCGGGCGCGTTCGACGTGTACCTGGTGGGCAGCCAGTGGGGCAGCGAGCTCGCAGCTCCGCTCGCCTACCTGCAGGTCGGTCCGGCGCAGGTGCGCGCCTTCGAGATCGAGCTGCTCGGCGCGGGCGCCGTCCAGGCGATCGAGGGCTACGAGGTCCCGGTCGATGGCAGCGCTCCGCGCACGTCGACAGCTGCCGCACGTCCGGCGCTCACCGTCGTCGAGGCGGCCCCCGTCCACGAGGTCGCGCCGCAGGCGGACGCCCCGGGGGACGCGTTCGAGGTAGAGGACGGTCCCACCGGCTGGGTCCAGCCCGCGTGGCTCGAGCCCCATCCCGCCGAGGTCGTCGCCGAGATCATCGCCGAGCACGCGGTCGAGGCCGAGTCGGAGCCCGAGCTGGACGTCGAGCCCGAGCCGGAGTTCGAGCCCGAGGTCGAGCCGGAGCAGCACTGGGAGCCCGAGGCAGCAGCCGTCGAGCCGGAGCCGTCCGCGGAAGTCGAGGAGGAGCAGGCCACGGCCGATGCCCCGCTCGGCGACCCGTCCGACGAGCCCGCCTTCCTCGAGGCCGTCGATCGCCTCGACCACAAGAGCTCGGCCCACATGCGCTACCTGCACCGCCGCGCGGTCGAGGTCTGCGACCACGTCTCGTTCACCTGTGACGGCGACGTCCAGTACATGGTCGGCTGGCACGGCGCGGACGACCTGCGCCCGCTGCTCGGCATCGACAGCATCGGTGGCCTGCAGATCGTGCTGAGCGCGCTGCCCGAGGACGAGCAGGAGGAGTTCGCGAACGAGGTCTCCGGCCTGCTGCGCGAATCCACCGGCGCGGAGCTCATGGAAGCCGGCGTCGCCCATCTGGACGTGCCGCGCGACCTCAACGACGAGACGCTGCTCGAGTACGTCATGGACAACCTCTTCGAGGCGATGCCGGGCGGGCGCGACGCGTTCGGGACCCATCGCGTCGAGCCGAGCGAGCAGGACGACCCTGGTCAGGCCGAGCAGGTCGTCGAGGAGGTCGAGGAGAACGCCGAGCGCGCCGCCGAGCATGCGGTGACCGCCGAGCACGCTCCCGTCGAGACGCACGAGCCCACCTCGTTCGAGGAGGACTTCGAGGTGGAGGAAGATTTCTTCGCCGGGATGTCCACCGAGCTCGACCAGTCGGACATCGACACCGTCACACGCGACGGGGTCGGCACGATCGACGACGAGAACTCGAAGGCGCGCATCGTGGAGACGCCGGCGGCATCGACCGATCCCGCGACACCGTCCGAGCCCGCTGCGAGCCAGCCGACGCCGTCCGAGCCGACGGCGATCGCCCCCAAGCAGGGCGGATTCGCTCGCCGCTTCCGTCGCAAGGATGCCGCCTGACGCGTCAGGCGGTGGGTGTCGGCAGCGACACGCCGAACCGTGAACCGATCGGATCGTTGGGCTCGTACCAGGCGTAGCCGCCGTGGGCGTGCGCGAGGCCTTCGACGATCGACAGGCCGAGGCCCGTGCCGTTCGCATCGCGCCTGGCCTGGACCGGTGCCGCGTTGCGCGTGAACCGCTCGAACAGGACCGGGACGAACGCCTCCTCGACCCCGGACCCTGCATCGCTGACGATGAGCTGCACCGCAGCGCCGACGCGCCGCGCTTCGACGGAGTAGGGCGCTTGCCCGTAGGCCCTGGCATTGGTCAGGTAGTTGATGAGGATCTGCTGGAGGTGACCCTCGTCCGCCTTGACTTCGAGCGTCGGGTCGCAGGTGACCGTGACGTCGTCCTCCATCCCGAGGTCGCGCAGGATCCGCGCGACCTGTTCACACACCTGGAGCCGCTGCGGGCGAGCGCGCACGCGACCGCTCTCGATCCGCGACAGCGTCAGCAGGTCCGACACGAGTCGCGACAGCCGCGCCGACTGGTCCTCGATGATCCCGACGAACTCGCGCAGCTCCGCATCCGACAGCGAATCCCACCGGGTGGTCATCGTCGTGGCGAATCCGGAGATCACGGTCAGCGGAGTGCGCAGCTCGTGCGACGCCATGGCGACGAAGCGGCCCTTGAGCTCGACCGCCTCACGCAGCTCCGCGTTCACCCGCTCGAGCCGCATCGCGTACTGCTGGCGTTCGTGCGCGCGTTCGTCGCGGGCGATGGCGTCGTGGCGTGCCGACTGTTCCAGGCGTGCCCGGATCGCCCGCATGCACAGCACGCACACGACCAGCCCCATCGTCACCGTGAGCCACTGCCCGAGCTGGTCCAGGGCGAGCGCCGTGTTGCTCGTCGCGAGCACGACGGCGTACCCGGCGGACTGTCCCGCGAGCAGGACCCACGTCGCGATGCCCGGTCCGAGCAGCGCGCTGATGCCGAGCAGCAGGATCAGGAAGATCGACTGGATACCGGCGAGGTCGGCCATGCCGAGCCACGACATCGTGAGCACGGCGACGGACATGAACCCGCAGCAGGCCTGGACCCCGAGCTCGTCCACCGCGTGCCGGTGGGAGAGGCGCAGCACCACGGGGCCAGCGACGAGCAGGATGAACCCGAGCGTGAAGAACTGCGGGTTGTACCGCATGTACGGATGCGGGATCGCCGTCGAGATCAGGGTGAAGACGCCGCCGACGATGAGGCTGAGCGCGAGGATGCGCAGGACGTGCCCGGGCTCGAGGAGCTGGGGCAGGTCATCACTGGTCGGGGGATGGGGCCGGTGCGTTCGCATGCAGATGATTCGGTTCATGTACCGAACAACGCCCATGCTGTCACCATGTGACAGCGCGAACTTCGATTGTGGAACGAATCCTGCGTCTATCGGTCACCCCGCAGGGCGTGCTGGGTCGTACGACCTAGCCGATCCCGTCAGACGTCGCCTGTTTCCTTGCCGAACGCGCTCTGCAGCGGCTTGTTCAGCCACACGTGGGAGGCGAACTCCTCGCCCGCGGTGCCGCCGTGCGTGTGCCAGGTGCCGGCGCCGAGGTCCGGCGGCGGGCCCAGGGTGCGCTGGTTGTGGCTGAGCATGACGCCCACCAGCCGATTGTTCTCGAACATGAGCGTCGCAGGCTTGTCGAGGTCGTAGCCGTTGCGCGTCTTGAAGATGCTGTCGTTGATCCAGTGATCGGGCGCGGAGGGATTGGGGTGGTACCCGGCGGCGCGCGCCTGCTCCGGAGTCTGGAGGTTGCGGGTCGCGAACTTGAGGCGCTCGATCGTGCGCTCGGCGAGGGCCGCGTTGCGCACGCTGCCGTCGTTGACGTTGGTCTGGGCCGGGTTCTGGCCGGGGCTGGCGATGTAGGGCGATGCCTGGCTCACCGGTGATTGGTACACCGGTGTCCCTGCTGCGCCTCCGCCGCCCGTCTGGGCGCCCACGTTCGAGCAACCGCACATTGAAATGACCCGTCCCTTGGCCGTTCGTATCCGTCCGCCTCCATGGTGCGCCACGATCGCCGTTCGGTCAACGCCACGATCCGTGGCGAATCGGTGGCCGTCAGGCGTCGCCGATGAGCTCGGCAAGCGGAGGTGTGCCGAACCGCTCGCCCTCGTACCAGCGCTCGACGGCGGTGCCCCACGGCGGGATCCCGCCCCGACCCTTGAGGATCGCCGCCATGTGCATGAGGTTCCACGCCATGAGCGACACGTTGCGGTGCGTGAAGGGGTTGTCGTAGCCGGTGCGGCTGCCGTCGTCGTCCTCGTCGCCGAAGCTTTTGCCGGGCCCGATCTCCCCGATCCAGCCGGCATCGCCGTTGGGCGGGACCGTGAAGCCCAGGTGGGTGAGCGAGTAGCAGAGGTTCATCGAGGCGTGCTTGACCCCGTCCTCGTTGCCGGTGACGATCCAGCCGCCGACCTTGCCGTAGTAGCCGAACTGGCCGCGGTCGTTGTAGTCGCCGCTCGAGGAGTAGAGCCGCTCGACGACCCGGGTGCAGACGCTCGACTTCTCGCCGAGCCAGAGCGGCGTGCCGAGCACGAGGATGTCGGCCGCGCGGACCTGGTCGTAGATCGCGGGCCACTCGTCCTCGCTCCAGCCGGCCTCGGTCATGTCCGGCTTCATGCCCGTCGCGATCCGGTGGTCGATGGCGCGGATCTCGTCGACGTGGACGTCGTGGCTGCGCATCAGCTTGGCCACGGCGGTGATCAGGCGATCGGTGTGGCTCGTCGCGGGGCTGCGGTCGAGCGTGCAGTTGATGAAGAGCGCGCGCAGGTCCGAGTAGCGGAGCTCGGCGGGCGGGGCGTCGGCGGGATTCGTGGCGTCGGTCATGCCGCGTGTGTGTCCACGGCGGCGCCGGCCCAACCGCGCAGGATCAGCGAGCCGCGTCGGCGAAGGCCCTGGCGCGGGCGCGGTAGCCGGTGGCGTTCGCGTGGACTCCGTCCGCGGCCATCCAGCCGGGGTTGGCCGTGACCATCCGCTGCCAGTCGACGAGCTCCATCACGTCGGGGTTGGCGGCCGCCGCTTCGCGGATGAGCGCGTTGGCGGCGTCGTAGTTGCCGGGGCGGGCGATCGTCGCCCACACCACCTTGCCGCCTCGTGCGCGAGCGTCCTTGATGGTCTCGGCCAGCGCGGCCTTGAGCTCGCCGACCTGGCCGGGCGAGTTGTTGGTGAAGAGCGCCATCTCGACGACGCGCGGCTTGTCCTTGGTCGCGCGGTAGCGGCGCATGCCCTCGTCGAGCTTGATGCCGCTCGTGGCGTCGACCTGCACGTCGGATCCCACGAGCTCCCTGGTGAAGTACGGCTTGGTCCCGACGCTGAGCGAATCGCCGATGAGCAGCACGCCATCACGAGCCTGGGTGGAAGCCGGGGACTTCGCTGCGGCGGCTGGATCCGCAGCGCCGGGGCGCGCGGCCGGCGTGGCAGGCGACGACGTCGCCTGGGCGAGCGCAGCGCTCGTCGGGGCAGCGCCAGCAGCACATGAACAATCCATGACGAGTCCCCCGGTCGAGGTCGGAATGCCGACCACGTCCAGCGTACCCCGGGACCCGAGATCCGGCGAGGCGCGGTCCGACCACACGCACCCTGCCCGACGCCGGCCCCGATTCCCGTTTCGTCCGCCTCGGGGCGGACGATGTCGACGCTCGGTCATGAAGTGCCTGCAGCTGGCGGTGTCGTCCCGACCGGCTCGCCGCGCGCGCTAGTCTCGTGGCATGCCTACCTTCATCCGTGAGATCGCGATGGACCCCGATGACGAGCAGCGCCTGGCCGTGCGCCCGTCGCACCGCGAACACGTTGCGGAGCTGTTCGAGCGGGGTGACATCCGCATGAGCGGGCCGCTCGCGGACCAGACCGGCGCGGTCATCGTGTATCGCGCCGCCGACCTGGACGCCGCGCAGGCGCTCGTCGACGCCGATCCCTATGTCATCGCAGGCGTGGTGCGCGAGGTCTCGCTCCGGGAGTGGACGGTCGTCGTCCCGGCGGAGTGACGGAAGCCGGGGCAGCCGACGGCTTCGACGTGGTCGAGGTCCTGACCCGCGCCGACGCGGCGCGCGATGCGTTCTGCGCTCGCATGGCCCAGCTCGGCGAAGCGCGTGAACGCACGCTCGACGCACAGCTGGTGAGCGACGTGCTGCGCGCAGACGGGCGCGTGGGTGACACGCTCGAGACGCGCCGCGCCTTGGTCGAGCTGTGTGCGCTGCTGCGGGCGATCGATGCGACCGAGCGCGGCAGGATCGAGCTGGCGGAGCTGCGACGCGGCCTCGAGCTCCACGCAGGACGGACCGGTCGCTTCGCCGAGTTCCACGACGCGCGGGTGCTGCTTCGCACGCTCGGCGAGCTGCTCGACCACCCGTCAGTTGCCGACGGAGGCGACGCGCCCGGCGTGCGCGCGCAGCTGGCGTTGCTCCACCGCGAGCTGCGTGCGTGGGCGATCGAGCAACTGACTGGATCCGCCGACGGACACGTCGGCCATGCGCGGTCGGGCGAGCGTGCCGCGCCCGCCTCGGCGGAACTGCTGGACCCCCGCGCGCCCTGGCGCGTTCGCGACCGGGCTGCCCGCGTCGCCAACGACGGCCTCGTGCACGAACTGCTCCAGGGCGCGCAGGGCCATCCCGTGACCGGCCTGCTCGGCGCGGCGTGGATCCGTGGGTGGTCGGCCGTGCCGATCGCCGGAGAGCAGCTCGGCGAGGTGGCTGGCTCGCTCGATCGCCTCGCGGCTGCGCTCGAGCACCTCGATCCTCGCCCGATGACACTCGTGCAGGTCGACCGCCTCCGCTCGCCGCGCTGGACGCTCGAGGGCGCACGCATCCGCGTCGGCGACCACCTGCGCGATTCGTGGGCGCTGCCGGCGACAGGGGCTGGGCTCGAGTTGGCGGCAGGTGAGCGGCGCGGCTGGTCCATCCTCACGACCGACCAGCTCGCGTTCGCGGTCGTCGAGGGCGCGGGACACCACGCGCTGCTCGGTCCGCGCGGGTTCGTCGAGGTCGCGCTCGGCGTCGGGGTGCTCGACGCGATGGCGGAGTTTCGCGAGCACGTCGAGTCGCTCGCGGTGGACGGGGAACCGCCCGAGGACCTGCTCGAGGTGGCGACGAGCTTCGGCCGCTACCGCCGCCGATCGCGCTAGGTCAGGCCGCGACCACGAGGGTCGCGCCGATCACGAGCACGCTCGAGACCACGATGCCGAGTCGCAGTACACCGGCGTCCAGGCCCGTGACGCGGGCGACGATGAGCGCATGGAAGGCCGTGGGCATCGCCGCGATGAGCAGCAGCGCGCCGGGCACCTCCACCCCCGCGAGGGCGGCCACCCCGAGCACGAGCAGGGGTGCGAGCGCGACCCGCACCAGCACGGCGCCGGTGGTCGCGACGACCTCGCGTCGGTCGTGGCTGAACCCCTCCAGCGGCAGCGAGAGGCCCAGCAGCAGGAAGCCGACCGGGCCGACCACATGCCCGACCAGCGACCCGAGCCACCTGAGCTCGACGGGGTCCCGGACGAGCGTCAGTCGCAGCAGGACGAGGACGACCATCGTCCACAGGGGCGGGCTCATGAGCGCGTCACGCAGCGCGGACCGACCCGACGAGGCCTCGGCGGTGCCGGGATCTGCGTACCGCCGGGCGATGAGCACGCCGACCACGATGGCCGGGATCAGGAGGCTCACCTGGTCGTAGAGCACCGCGAGCCGCAGGCCGTCGTGGCCGTAGGCCAGGTTGGCGAGCGGGAAGCCCAGGAAGCCGGTGTTGGGGAACGCGCCGACGAGCCAGGTCGCGCCCCGGTGCGACGGCGAGATCGTGGAGATGCGAGCCCAGGCGCCCGCGGCGAGCACCGTCAGCCACCAGGCGACGACGCCGACCGCGACGACCTCGATGACGGAGCGGTCCAGCTCGAGCGACAACACCGCGTAGGTCGCCGCGATCGGGATCAGCGCCACGTAGTTGGCGGTCCACAGCCGCGCGCGCAGCGTGTCGGCGCCACCCGGGCGTCGCTGCAGCTGGACGCCGACCGCGGCGCACGCCGCGAACAGCAGGAGCTGAAGCGTCATGGGCGCATCGTA
>JAOPYU010000013.1 GCA_025964455.1 Thermoleophilia bacterium
ACCCAGGTCCGCGCGATCGCCGAGGTCTCCACCGCGGTGACCGAGGGCGACCTCTCCCGCGAGATCACCGTCGAGGCGAGCGGCGAGGTCGCGGAGCTCAAGGACAACATCAACCAGATGATCGCCAACCTCGCGGAGACGACGCGGGCGAACACCGAGCAGGACTGGCTCAACGTCAACCTGGCGCGCTTCAGCTCGCTGCTGCAGGGCCAGCGCGACCTCCAGCAGATCGCAGAGCTGATCATGCGCGAGCTGACGCCGCTCGTCGACGCGCAGCACGGTGCGTTCTTCATCGGCGAAGGGCCTGACGGGCCCGGCACGGCATCCGAGGACGACCTCGAGCTGCGGCTGCTCGCCACGTGGGGGCTCAAGGAGCGCCGCCACTCCAGCAACCGCTTCCGGCTCGGCGAGGGCCTCGTCGGCCAGGCCGCGCTCGAGCGCCAGCGCATCCTCATCGAGCAGGCCCCGGCCGACTACGTCACGGTCAACTCCGGCATCGGAGAATCCTCGCCGGTCTCGATCGTCGTCATCCCGATGCTCTTCGAGGACCAGGTGATGGGCGTCGTGGAACTCGGCTCCTTCACCGGGTTCGCGCCGAGCCACCAGGCGCTGCTCGACCAGCTCGTCGAGACGATCGGCGTCGTGCTCAACTCCATCGTCGCCAACACGAGGACCGAGCAGCTGCTCGAACAGTCCCAGTCGCTCGCCAACGAGCTGCAGTCGCAGTCGGCGGAGCTGCAGACCCAGCAGGACGACCTGAAGCGCTCCAACCAGGAGCTGGAGCAGCAGGCACAGTCGCTCAAGGCGTCCGAGGAGCTGCTCCAGGCCCAGCAGGAGGAGCTGCAGCAGACCAACGAGGAGCTGGAGGAGAAGGCGACGCTCCTCGTCGAGCAGTACCAGGCGATCGAGGAGAAGAACACCGAGATCGAGCACGCGCGGATCGAGCTCGAGGAGAAGGCGGCCCAGCTGTCGCTCAGCTCGCGCTACAAGAGCGAGTTCCTCGCGAACATGTCCCACGAGCTGCGCACGCCGCTCAACTCGCTGCTCATCCTCTCCAAGCTGCTCGGGGACAACCCGGCCGGCAACCTGGACGAGCGCCAGGTCGAGTTCGCGAACACCATCTACGGCGCGGGCAACGACCTGCTCGAGCTGATCAACGACATCCTCGACCTGTCCAAGGTCGAGGCCGGCAAGATGGAGGTCGACCTCGAGGACGTCGCGCTCGGCGACCTGGCCGAGCGCTCGCGCCAGTCGTTCGAGCCGATCACCAACGAGCAGGGCCTGACGCTCGACATCAGCTTCGACTCGTCGGCGGGCGACACCATCGCGACCGACGGGCGCCGCGTCCAGCAGGTGCTCAAGAACCTGCTCTCCAACGCCTGCAAGTTCACCGAGCACGGCACGGTCTCGCTGACGATCGCACCGGCCGCCGCGGGCACCCCGTTCCTGTCCGAGACGCTGCGCTCGGCGGATCAGGTCTTCGCGTTCGAGGTCAGCGACACCGGCATCGGCATCCCCGACGACAAGCTGCGGCTCATCTTCGAGGCGTTCCAGCAGGCCGAGGGCGGCATCTCACGTCGCTACGGCGGCACCGGCCTGGGCCTCTCGATCAGCCGCGAGATCGCCCGGCTGCTCGGCGGCGAGATCCACGTGCGGTCCGTCCCGGACGAGGGCTCGACCTTCACGCTGTACCTGCCGCGCGACTGGAACCCGCCGACGGACGCGACGGACCTCGACGTGCTCCCGCACGCCACGAGCCCGCAGCTGCGCTCCGGCGACGCCATGCAGTCGTTCGCCCGTTCGGCGGCCGACGGCGTGCATGTCATCGAAGGTCCCGAGGTGGACAGCGCGGACCTCGATCGCAACGAGCTGGACGACGACCGCGACATCATCGAGCCCGGCGATCGCGTGCTGCTCGTGATCGAGGATGAGGAGCACTTCGCGCGGCTCGTCCTCGACTACGCACGCGGGCAGGGCTTCCGGGTCGTGGCCGCGACGCGCGGCGACGTGGGTTGGGCGCTCGCGCACGAGTACCGACCGGATGCGATCGCCCTCGACATCCAGCTGCCCGGGGCGAGCGGCTGGTCCGTGCTCGACCGGCTCAAGCACCACCCCGCGACGCGTCACATCCCCGTGCACGTGTTCAGCGCGCTCGACGAGCGGTCGCACGCCCTGCGCGCCGGCGCCGCGGCGTTCCAGTCCAAGCCGATCACCAACGAGGAGCTCGAATCGGCCTTCGCCGACCTCGCCGAATCGCTGCGCGTCGACGTGCACCGCGTGCTCGTCGTCGAGGACGACAAGGTCGAGCGCGAGAGCATCGTCGAGCTGATCGCCTCGGGCGACGACGTGGAGGCGGTCGCCGTGGCATCTGCCGAGACCGCCTGGAAGAAGCTGCAGGGTGACCAGCGGTTCGACTGCATGGTGCTCGACCTGAAGCTCCCCAAGCAGGGCGGCTACGAGCTGCTCGAGCGGATCCGCACGGACGAGACCCTTCGCGACCTGCCGATCATCGTCTACACCGGTCGCGAGCTGACCCGCGAGGAGGACCGCAAGCTGCGCGAGCTCTCGGCATCGATCATCGTCAAGGACGCGCGCTCGCCCGAGCGCCTGCTCGACGAGACCGCGCTCTTCCTGCACCGCGTCGAGGCGCGCATGCCGATGGAGAAGCGACGGATGCTCGAGCAGCTGCACGCCTCCGACGACGTGTTCGCCGACAAGCGGGTCCTCGTCGTCGACGATGACGTGCGGAACGTGTTCGCGCTGACCAGCCTGCTCGAGGGACACGGCATGCAGGTGGGCTACGCCGAGAACGGACGCGCCGGCATCGAGGCCATGGAGCGTGACACCTACGACCTCGTGATCATGGACGTGATGATGCCGGAGATGGATGGCTACGAAGCCACCCAGGCGATTCGCGCACGTGAGGAGTGGCACGGGATCCCGATCATCGCCCTGACAGCGAAGGCGATGAAGGGCGATCGCGAGCGCAGCATCGCGAGCGGTGCCAGCGACTACATCACCAAGCCCGTCGACACCGAGCAGCTGCTGTCGCTGATGCGGGTATGGCTGAGCGCGTGATCGACATGTCCGGATGGCATGATTCACTCGAGGACATCGAGGCGAGCGTGCTGCTCGAGGCCGTCCATCGACACTGGGGATTCGACTTTCGCGAGTACGCCCCCGCGTCGATGCGACGACGGCTCGCCAAGCGCATGCACGACGAGTCCCTCGAGTCGCTCTCGCAGCTGCAGCACCTGGTCCTGCACGACCGCGCCGCGATGGAACGACTGCTGCTCGACCTGTCGATCAACGTCACGGCGATGTTCCGCGACCCCATGTTCTACGCGGCGTTCCGCGAGCAGGTCGTGCCGCTGCTGCGCACGTATCCGTACTTCCGGATCTGGCACGCGGGCTGCTCGACGGGCGAGGAGGTCTACTCGATGGCCATCCTCCTGCACGAGGAAGGACTGCTGGACCGGGCCCGCATCTACGCGACTGACATGAACGAGAAAGTGCTCGAGACGGCGCGGTCGGGGATCTTCCCGATCGACCAGATGAAGGAGCACACCAGCAACTACGTGCGCGCCGGCGGCACCGCGGCCTTCAGCGACTACTACCTCGCCAAGTACGACGGTGCGCTGTTTCACAGGTTCCTGAGCGAGCACGTAGTCTTCGCGCGGCACAACCTCGTGACGGACGGGCCCTTCAACGAGTTCCACGTCATCGTGTGCCGCAATGTGATGATCTATTTCGCATCCAACCTCCAGGCGCGCGTGCACGACATGTTCAGCGACAGCCTGGTGCGGCGTGGCGTGCTGGCGCTCGGCTCGAAGGAGAGCCTGCGCTTCACCGCGCAGGAGGAGAGCTACGACACGCTCGATCCGATGTGGCGCATCTATCGCAAGCGAGCGAGCCTGAACGAGTGAGCGACGAGACTGGACATCCGATCGTCTGCATCGGCGCCTCCTGGGGCGGCGTCGATGCGCTGCGCACCGTGCTCAAGGGGCTGCCGGCCGACCTGCCGACGGCGATCTGCATCGTGCTGCACCGCCCCGATCCGGACGGCATCGCCCAGCTCGCCCGGGTGCTCTCCAAGGACACGGGACTGACCGTGTGCGAGCCCGACGACAAGCAGGAGATGTCGAACGGCGTGGCCTACGTCGCCCCGGCCGGTTATCACCTGATGGTGGAGGACGGCCACCTCGCGTTGTCGGTGGAGGACCGCGTCCGCTGGGCGCGACCGAGCGTGGACGTCCTGTTCGAGACCGCCGCCGAGTCCCGCGCAGGCGGCGCGATCGCTGTCGTGCTGACCGGCGCCAACGACGATGGCGCGCGTGGGGCCCGGGCCGTGCATGCGGCGGGTGGTACGGTGCTGGTCCAGGATCCGGACGAGGCGGAACGGCGCGAGATGCCCGACGCAGCCATCGCGATGACCGAGGTGGACGCGGTCCTTCCGCTCGACGACATCGCCGGTGAGATCGTCCGGCGCATCAGGGGGCTGGTACCACGTGGAGCGTGACGCGGAGGACGAGCACGTCGTGGAGGACGCGCGTACCGCGGTGCTCGTGGTCGACGACCACCCCGCGAACGTGCGCGTGATCGAGCTGATCCTCGAGGAGCTTGACGTGCGCGTGATCCCCGCCCATTCGGGCGATGAGGCCCTGCGGATCCTGCTGGAGC
>JAOPYU010000104.1 GCA_025964455.1 Thermoleophilia bacterium
GTGACGTGGAACATCGCGAAGATGTTGGTGTCGAACGTGCGCTGGAGCTGCTCGGCGTCGATGTCACCGAGGTCCTCCGCGACGTGCTGCTCGGCCGCGTTGTTGACGAGTATGTCGAGCCCGCCAGCCCCCTCCACGAACTTCCGGACCAGCTCGTGCGACCACTCGGGGTCACCGATGTCGCCGGGCAGGAGCGTGCAGGTGCGGCCTTCGGCCTCGACCAGCTCCCGCGTGCGCTCGGCGTCGTCGTGTTCGTCCAGGTACGAGATCCCGATGTCCGCGCCCTCGCGGGCGAACAGGATGGCGACGGCCTGGCCGATGCCACTGTCGCCGCCCGTGATGAGTGCGCGGCGCCCTTCCAGCTTTCCCGACCCGCGGTACCACTCGGCACCCACGCTCGGCTTCGGGGTCATCTCGGACGTGGTGCCCGGCTGTCGCTCCTGCTCCTGCCCCGGCATGGTCTCTGGTGTCATGTCAGTCGACGTCCTTCCGCTTCGTCCCGGTGCCACCGCGGTGGCCGGCGATCGCGTTTTCGAGGGTTTCCTTGTCCATCTTCGAGCGGCCCGTGATGTCGAACCGCTTGGCCTGCTCATAGAGCTCCGCACGCGTCGGCGCGTTGCTGCTGTCGCGTGCCTCGCCTGACGCGGCGCGGCGCGCGTTGACGGTGCGTGCGGCGCGCTCCTCGGCCTCGGTTTCGGAGAGGCCATCGTCGAGGTAGCCGTCGCGGATGTGCTCGTACTGTCGTTCTCGCTTGTCGCTCCACGCTCGCGGTGACATCGCGCATCCCCTCCTGGTCGATTTCCGTGCGGGCACATCGAGGCTGTCCGCCGGGCCGCTCGATAAACGAGCGACGTGTGTTCCGAGGATCGTCCGTTTCGCGGACGCCGGGCGGGAAACCGTGGGCACGAACCAGCAGCGCGCGAGGGGAGCAGGGACATGACGCAGCAGATGCCACGCCACGACGGAGATTCGCTCTGGCTGGCGACCGATGATCGGCGCACCTGGCCGGCGCTCGCCGGCGACCTCGAGGTCGATGTCGCGATCGTCGGTGGGGGCATCGTGGGTGCGACGACGGCGATGGCGGTGTCGGGCGAGGGGCGCTCCGTGGCGCTGCTCGAGGGGCGCCGCCTGGCGTCCGGCGCAACCGGGCACTCGACCGCGAAGTTCACGATCGTGCAGGGCGCACAGCTCGACCAGCTCGTGTCGGAGGTGGGTCTCGAACGGGCGGGGCTGATCATCGATGGCGATCGAGCGGCGCTCGACCTCGTGCGCCACCGTGTCGACAGCGGAGTGCTGCGCGACGTGCGGTACGTGACGCACTGGCAGTACGCGACGTCGGAGGAGGGGCGTCCCAAGCTCGAGCGCGAGCGCGAGCTCGGCGCGCAGCTCGGCATCGACATGCGCTGGGCGGAGCCGGATGAATCGCCGCTCGGCCTGCACGCGCTCGGGACCGACGACCAGCTGCTCGTGCAGCCGGCGACGTTGGTGGACGTGTTCGCCGCCGAAGCTGCCGAAGCCGGCGCGGCGATCCACGAGCACTCGCGGGTGCTGTCGATCGCCAAGGAGGGCGACTGGTACGTGCTCGACGTGGAGGGCGGATCCACGGTGCGCGCGCGACAAGTGGTCCTCGCAACGCACGTGCCGACCCTGGATCGCACGCTCGTGTTCGCCGCGTGCTCGTACCGCTGCTCGCACGTGGTGGCGCTGGCGATGGAGGACGCGATCGCGCAGTTCCCCGACATGTACACCGGCATCGACTCGGGTGGCTTGTCGGTGCGGCCGTCGATCGACGTGGACGGCACGCAGCTCGCGGTGGTGGCAGGCAACGGACACCCGCTCGACCACGTCGAGGACGGCACCCACATCGCGCAGCTCGCGCAGGACGCGAAGGAGCTGCTCGGCGGTGGGGAGCTGCGCCGGTCCTGGATCACGCACGACGCGTTCCCCTCCGATCACCGACCCTTCGTCGGGCCCGCGCACGGCCACGACGGCGTGTACGTCGCGACGGGATTCGGTGGCTGGGGGCTGGCGCGCGGCATGTCGGCGTCGCTGGCGATCGCCGGGCTGATCCTGCGGGGCCATGCGCGCTGGCACGAGCCGATGGACGCAAGCCGGCTCGGCGCCTTCGCCGACCTGGAGACGATTCGGGAGGGCCTGCGCACGGCGAAGAACTGGGTCGGACCCCGCGTCGCGGCGCTCGTCCAGAGCGATGGCGACGAGGTGGTCGATGCGATTGCGCCGGGCACCGGGCGGATCGTGCACCGGCGGGGCCGGGAGGTCGCGGCGTCACGTGATGAGGCGGGGGAGCTGCGACTCCTCGATCCGACATGCACGCACCTCGGGTGCCACGTCAACTACGACGACGAGCGACGCTGCTTCCAGTGTCCGTGCCACGGATCGCGCTTCGCCCTCGACGGCGCCGTGCTCGAGGGTCCCGCCGTGAAGCCGCTCGCGTCGCTCGAGGACTGAACCCCGCGAGCCGCACCACGCCGGTCAGTCCCGAGTTTCGTCGGCCACGCCCACGCCGTCCCGGATGCGCCGGAGCCCGCGGTGGGGCGACGCGTCCTGCAACGGTGGGGTGGGGAAGGAGGCGCCATCGTGGATCCCTTCGACCAACTCCCGCAGCGCCGCGGTCGCGGTGGTGCGCGGCTCCCAGCCCAGCTCGCTCCGCGCGCGACCGGCATCCAGGAGCGGCGAGCGAACGGCCAGCTCGATCCAGCTGCCCGGGGTGGGCTGCAGGTGCACGCGCCACACCGCCTCGGCGATGCCGCGCGCGACACCGCGACCGACCGGCATCGTACGCGTGTCCAGCGCGCGGGCCATCGCCTCGCTGGTGAGCAACGGCTCGGCCGCCAGGTTGAAGGCGCCGCGCACGTCTGGGGACAGGATCACCCGACGGTAGGCGTCCGCCACGTCGTCGGCGTGGACGGCCTGGGTCACCATTCCCGGGATGTCAGGCAGGAATGGTATTCGCCCTGGCGCGAGCAGCGCCTGCGGCACGAAAGGACCGAGGAACAGCCGTCGCACGTGGGATGCGGAATCGCGCTTGAAGATCAGGGCCGGTCGCATGCGCACCACGCGCGTGGCGGGGTGCTCGGCCTCGAACTCGTCGACCAGGCGCTCGGCGCGGGCCTTCTGCTCGGAGTACAGGTTTCCCTCGATGCCACCCGTCGACCACGACTCGTCCACGCGCCGATCGCCGCTGGCGCCGGGCGCGTAGGCGCCGACGCTCGATCCGAACACCACGGTGGGCGTCCCGGCACGCGCGGCCGCTTCGAGGATCCGGCCCGTCCCCTCGACGTTCACCCGGTCGAGCAGGGCCTCGTCATGGGAGGGCTGGATGAGCCACGCGAGGTGCACCACGACGTCGATGCCCGTGAAGAGTGCATCCAGGCCGTCCCGAGCGATGTCCGCCGCTACCCAACGCGTGCGAGTGAAGGGCGCCTCGGTGGGCAGCCGTCGCGCGACACCGACCAGCTCATCGATCTCGGGATCCGCCTCGAGCGACGCGAGCAGGCTCGTGCCGAGGTTGCCCGAGGCCCCGAAGATGAGCACGTTCGCCATGGGGGAAGGATTCCTCGGCCTGCGTGCATGACACATCGAGGCACTGGACCGGGCGAGAGTTGCACAGGTACGGGGAGGTCGGTCGAGGATCGCCGTGTACGAGACGAGCCCCGGGATACGACTCCGGGACCTAGCAGACGCAGCTCGAGGCGAGGGGTCGATCAGTGAAGGCAGTGACATGGCACGGACGACGCGATGTCAGGGTGGAGGAGGTCCCCGATCCCACCATCGTCGACCCCACCGACGCGATCATCAAGGTGACGAGCTCGGGCATCTGTGGCAGCGACCTGCACCTGTACGAGGTGCTCGGCCCGTTCATGGACCCGGTCGACATCCTCGGGCATGAGCCGATGGGGATCGTCGAGGCCGTCGGCTCCGGCGTGGGCAACCTCCAGGTCGGCGATCGCGTGGTGGTGCCGTTCAACATCTCCTGTGGTTCGTGCTTCATGTGCGACCAGGGACTGATGAGCCAGTGCGAGACGACCCAGGTCCACGAGCACGACAGTGGCGCGGCGCTGTTCGGCTTCAGCAAGCTCTATGGCCAGGTGCCCGGCGGACAGGCCGAGCTGCTCCGGGTCCCGCACGCCGACTTCGGCCCCGTCAAGGTGCCGCATGGTCCCGCGGATGACCGCTTCGTCTACCTCTCCGACGTCCTGCCGACCGCATGGCAGGCTGTCCAGTACGCGGGCGTGAAGCCCGGCGACAGCCTCGCGGTCATCGGGCTCGGACCGATCGGCGACATGAGCTGCCGGGTCGCCCACCAGCTCGGCGTCGAGCAGGTGATCGGCATCGACATGGTGCCGGAGCGCCTCGCGCGTGCACGGGCACGCGGCGTGACCGCCGTCGATGTCAACGAGCAGGACGACGTCGTCGGAGTGATCCGCGAGATGACCGGTGGCCGCGGGCCGGACGCGGTGATCGACGCGGTCGGGATGGAGGCGCACGGCGCACCGTTCGGCGCGCTCGCCCAGCGCCTCAGCCTCATGCTGCCGGATTCGATCGCTGCCAAGCTGATCGAGGTGGCAGGCATCGACCGCCTGAGTGCGCTGCACATGGCTATCGACCTGGTGCGCCGCGGCGGCACGGTGTCAATAGTCGGTGTCTACGGCGGGGAGCTCGACCCGATGCCGATGATGACCATGTTCGACAAGCAGATCCAGCTGCGGATGGGCCAGGCCAACGTGCGGCGCTGGACCGATGACATCCTGCCGCTGCTCACGGGCGACGACGACCCGCTCGGCGTGGACGACTTCGCGACGCACCGCGTACCGATCGATGAGGCCCCGGCAGCGTACGAGCAGTTCCAGAAGAAGCAGGACGGGACGGTGAAGGTCCTGCTCTCATGTTGACGGGCCCGGCTGCACTGGTGCTGGTGGACCTGCAGCACGGTTTCGTCGACGGCGACGAGGACGCCCGGCGCGTCGTCAGCGACATCTCCAGGTTCGCGGCCTCGGCAGGTGAGCGGTACGGCGTGGTGGCAGCATCGAGGTTCCGCAACGAGCCCGGGTCCGCGTACTGGCGGCTGGTGGGCCACGAGATGCAGGACGGGGCCGAGGTCGAGCTCGTGCGCGAGGCATCGGCCGTCGCAACGCACGTGATCGACAAGTGCACGTACTCGAGTGCCACCGACGAGCTGATCGCACTGCTCGACGCGCACGGCACCACCGAGGTCCATGTCGCCGGTGTCGACACGGACCAGTGCGTCCTGGCGACGGTGCTGGGGCTGTTCGACCACGGGTACGAGCCAGTGCTGCTCGCCGACCTCTGCGTGTCGACCGCGGGGGCGACGTGTCATGAGGCGGGCCTCGTCGCGACGCGCCGCGCGATCGGCGAGGACCGCGTCATCGAATCGTCGCGCCTGCTCGATCAGTAGGTCGGCTCGTTGTCGGTGTTCGGCGTCTCGAGGCGCTTGCTCTCGGGACTGCCGAGCTCGCGCAGGTAAACGGTGAAGACCGCCATCGCGGCGACGGCGAGGAACTCGCTCTGCCAATTCTGCAGCGTACGCGACCAGAACTCCGGCTCGGTGACGTACGCCCCGAAGGCGAGCGCGGGATCGCCGTGCAGGCGCTGCTCCGCGTTGTAGGCCGACCAGCCGGCGGCGTACTGCCCGGCCCAGGTTGCGATGAAGCAGGTCAGCATCACCAGGAGCAGGCCGTGCGCTCGCGCGAAGCCGCGAAAGCCCGGTGGCCTGGTTTCCTCGAGCCCTTCGTCGCCCGCAGCCTTGCCCTCTGCGGAGCCGCGCTGCGCGAGCCAGACGGTGACGAAGATGAACGTCGTGAATTGCATGAACTCGCTCTGCCAGTTCTCGAGCAGGTCGACCCCGAACGACGACGACCCCAGGTAGTGCGCCATGGACACGGCGGCGTCGCCGTGGGAGGTCAGCTCGGCGTTCTCGAGCTTGAGTCCGGCGATCGCCTGACCGACCACCGCGAAGCCGGTGAGCAGGAGGAAGGCGATCGTGAGGGCGTTGTCGCGCAGCGTCCTCATCCCCGCAACCCCACGATCAGGTACGCGATGCTGAACCCGAGGACGAGCAGCAGGGTGAGCGAGAACAGGAACGCCGTGACGCGCATGCCATGGAGGTTCCCGGCCGCGGCGCGGCTAGTCCTTCGTCACCGGGCGCCGGACCACGCCTTCACGTCCGCGTCGATGTCGGATTCAGATGTCCCGTCGGGGACCACGAAGGTGACGTCGGCGGTCTCGGCCGGTGCGAGGAACTGCACGTCGCGGTCGAAGGGATCCTCGCCCTCGACCTCGACGCGCAGCAGGATGTCCTGGGCAGTAATGTCGCCGACGTTCTCGACCTCGACGGTCGCCACGTGCGTGTCGGACCCGATCGTGTCGACGGAGATCGATGCGACGTTCACGCGCGCAGGAGCCTGCCCGCGACCTTCGTCGACGATGATGCCCGTCGCCGTGAAGGCGAGCAGCAGCAGTGCGCTGACGATGCCGACCACCAGCCTCGCGCCGTCCTGGTTGCGTGGGGAGTCGGTCGTATCCTGCCTGGACGTGCTCATGCTGCTGCCAGCCTCCCAGCTGCTGCGCCGATCACGGCAGGGGGCGCGAGCGCG
>JAOPYU010000142.1 GCA_025964455.1 Thermoleophilia bacterium
TTGACGTCAGGCGGCGGCGGGCCAGGTCTGCGTGCCGCCGTCGGGCTCGTCCGCGGCGTCGTCGGCCTGCGGGTCGACCACGTCCTCCGCGCGACGGAACTCGGGGTCGACCGTCATCGGCTCGCCCTCGGCGGCCGGGTCGAACGGGGCGACGTGCTGCTCCTGCGCGGGGGCGGTGCGGGCGTTCTTCTCGACCTCGCGCACGTCGATCGAGCCGCGCTTGAGCGCGTGCAGGAAGGCGCGCACGACGTCCGGATCGAACTGGACGCCCGCGCCGTTGACGAGCTCGTTGATCGCGCGCAGCGGCGAGAGCGCGGGCCGATAGGAGCGGCTGCTCGTCATCGCGTCGAAGGTGTCGGCGACCGCGAGCACGCGCGCGCCGTCCGGGATGTCGGCGCCCGCCAGCTCGTGTGGGTAGCCCTTGCCGTCGAAGCGCTCGTGATGGGAGACGACCCATGGCACGATCTCCTCGGGCGCGACCCCCGCGATCATGCGCGCGCCGAGGACGGGATGCTGCTGCATCTCCTCCCACTCGGTCTGGCTGAGCCGGGCGCTCTTGCGCAGGGTGCTGTCCTTGACGCCGATCTTGCCGACGTCGTGGAGGAGGCCGGCCACGCGCAGCAGCTCGAGCCGGTCCGGGCCCCAGCCGAGCTCCGCCGCGACCGCGACCGAGTACCGCGCGACGTTCTCGGAGTGGCGCGCCGTGTAGGCGTCACGCGCATCAAGGGCGCGGGCGAGGGCGAGCACGGCGCGCAGTCGCGCGTTGCGCTCCATCACCTCGAGGCGCTCGTCCGCGCTCAGCACCTTCACGACCTCGGGGTCGTAGCAGGTCACCGAGGCCTTGCCGTTGAGCTTGCCCCAGTACCGCGTGCCGTTGGCGATCAGCTCGAGCTCGGACGCGTTCGCCGCGTGCTGGGGCGCCACAGCAACGCCGACGGTGATCGTCGGCACCCACGTCGCGGTCATCGGGCGCGCCACGCGGGCGGCTTCCACGATGCGCTCCGCAACGTCGCGCCCACCATCGAGGTCCGCGCCGGGCGCGAGGATCGCGAACTCGTCGCCGCCGGTCCGGAACAGCAGCTCGCCGGGGTGCAGCACCCGCCGAATGCCCCAGGCGAGCTCCTGCAGGAGCCGGTCGCCCTCGGCGTGCGAGTAGCTGTCGTTGAGCAGCGCGAAGTCGTCGATGTCGAACACCACGAGCGCGATCGATCCGCTGCCCTCGAGGGCTCGCGTGACCTCGCGCGGGAGCTGCTCCTGGAACTGGCGGTGGCTTAGCGCGCTCGTGAGGTGGTCGGTGTGGGAGGTGCGTGCGGCGGAGATCGCGCTCGTCGCGACGAGCGTGCAGCGCAGCAGCAGCAGCGCGCCGAGGATGCCGAGCAGGCCGCGTGAGACGAGCCCGCCACCGGTCTCGGTCGAGGCGATCGTCGCGAGCACGACGCCGAGCAGCCCGAACGGGATCACCGAGACGAGCAGCTCCCACGTCGTGGAGCGCTCCATGAGCGGCACCTGCGTGCCGGCCTCGGGCGCCGTGCGCCGGAGCGCGCCGCCGAATCCGATGGCGGCCGTGCCGAGCAGCCAGCCGAGCGCGACGACCGGCAGCGCGCCCTGGGCGAGGATCGTCTCGTGCCACGCGTCGTCGATGCCGCCGTGACCGACGCCGCGAAGCGCCATGCCCAGGTCGCTGGCGACCATGCCGCCCAGCCCGAAGGTCGCGAGCAGCTCCGAGCCACGGATGTCCTCGCGGCCGACCTGGCTGAGCACGGTCACCACGGCGACGAGCAGGAGCGTGCCGAGCACCGGCGTCGCGATGATCGAGATCGTGTCGATGAGCCCCTCGTTCGACGCCGTGCCCATGAGCGCGTCGGAGACGATGGTGCGCCAGGAGACCACGTAGGCGAGCACCGCCACGCACGCCAGGTCCAGGAATGTCCCGACGGTCGCGGCGGGGGAGAGCTTGCGGACCCAGTGCAGCACGCCGATCGCTCCGCAGAGCAGGACCGCGACGTGCGCGACCGCACCAATGAGCGGCGTCATCCCCGCCTGCGCTGCGCCAGCAGGGAGCAGCACGACGAGGCTCGAGACGGACGCTGCGCCAGCGGCCAAGCCGACGAAGACCCAGCCGGTCGTGTCGCGGCGCGAGAGGTCGCCGCGGCGCGAGACGCCCATCGCCAGCCAGCATGCGAGCAGGGACGGAATCACCATCGCCGCCATGCCGGCAGCGGTGCGGACGCTGGTCGAGGAAGCGAGGTCGCGGACGCCGAACCAGCCGATCGCGGCGGCTGCCACGAGCAACATCAGGGCAGCGGTCGCCGGCACGCGTGCGGTGCGTGCTGCGGCAGCCTCGGAATCGACGGGTGCGTCGACTGGGGCGGCTGGTCCTGTGGGCGACGGGGCCATCCACGCGCGACATCGGCGGTTGCAGGGAAAACCTTGAGCGCATGCGGGTCCGCGCCGCGCGCGTACGTAGGATGGACGACGATGCAGCCGGACGTCTCCGTCATCGTCGTCACCTACAACGCGAGCGACCATCTCGCGCCCTGCCTGGACGCGGTAGTGGGCGCCGGCGGCGAGGGCGTCGAGCTCGAGCTGCTCGTGGTCGACAATGCATCGAGCGACGGCACGCCCGACCTGGTCCGCGAGCGCTGGCCATCGGCACGGGTCATCGACACCGGTCGGAACGGCGGCATGGCGGCCGGCAACAACGCCGGGATGCTGGAGGCGCGCGGGCGCAGCTTCCTCCTGCTCAACTCCGATGCATACCTGCAGCCCGGCGCACTCGCGACGATGCTCGAGCGGCTGCGGTCGGAGCCCCCGGAGCGGCTCGCGGCGGTGGCACCCGCGCTGCGCAATGTGGACGGATCGGTGCAGCGTTCGGTGCGCGGTTTCCCGACGCCCTGGCGCTATGCGACGGAGTTCTGGTACCTGCGCCGGATCGCGCCCGGCTCACGAGCGCTCAACGCGTTCTACGGCGGCGGACTCGACCTCGCCGAGCCGCGCACGATCGAATGGGCGACGGGCGCATGCCTGCTCGTGCCGCGGTCGGCCGTGGATGCCGTCGGGCTGATGGACGAGGCGTACTTCATGTACGGCGAGGAGGTCGACTGGCTGCACCGCATGCGCGCGGTCGGCCGCTCCGTCGCATGGGAACCCCGCGCGCTCGTCACGCACGTCGGCGGCGGTTCGACCGGGCGGAGCTGGGGCGCGCTCTACCAACGCCAGCTCGCCAACCACGTGCGGTACATGGCGCGGGCGCATGGAGCTGTCCCGGCTCGGCGCACCGGGCGCATCCTTCGCAGCGCGCTGCAGATGCGCGCGCTGCTGTGGCGCGTGGCCTCACTCGTGCCGGGCAGCGGGTCCACGGCCCGTCGCGAGC
>JAOPYU010000144.1 GCA_025964455.1 Thermoleophilia bacterium
GCCCCGGGCACGGCGACCACCGGATCGTCGGGGCGCTCGAGGCGCACGACCCGCGTCGATGCTGCATCGAGCGCAGCCAGCTCGCCGCTGCGTGCATCGAGTCGCGCCACGCCCGGGGTGGCGGCGAACAGCAGGCCGTCCGCGACCCGCAGGTCGGGCAGCATCGTCGACATCGTCCAGGCACCGAAGCTCTCTCCGACCACGAACAGCTCCACGTCGCGAAGCGCCGGCTCGGCTTCGACCGCATCGACGAGCAACAGGAGGCTGCGCGCGGATGCCGCGAGCTGCCCGCGCGAGCGGGTCGAGCGCTCGGAGCCGAACTGCGAGCAGGCGGTGCTCACGTCGCCTCCGCTCAGGTGCTCAAGCGCACGCAGCAGCACGTGGTTGGCCCAGCCTCGACCCGTCGGCGCTGCCAGCACGAGGCGCGATCGTCGAGCCGCCCCGAGGCGCACGAGCTCGCGCACGAGGCGCGCCGCCCGCTCCCGTGGATCACCGTGGCGCGTGCCCGCGTACGCGCGCACCGGATCGATCGGGAGGTCCCGACTCGTCGAACCCAGGAAGCGTCGTCCCTCGAAGTCCAGCTCGCCTGCATCGAGGGCCGTCCCTGCCGCGCCGCTGCACGTCGCGAGGTACTCGTCGAACGGCGTGATCGGGGTGGGGGCCTGCGGGGTCACCCCGCGCTCCTACCCGGCCTGCAACCGATCGCCACGCCGCTTCGAAGGACCGGTAGGGAGACGAACGGCTGCACACCCACGGGTGCGCGCCCAGGACGAGGAGCAGGGGTGGCAGCAGCGACGAGTGCATCGTCGAACTCGCACGTCCCGGCGCTGGCCGCGCCGCGTGCAGCTGCGCCCACGCGTGACCTGCGTGCGCTCCTGACGAAGGGCTTCCCGCTGATCGTGCTCGCGATCGCCCTCGTGTTCCCGCTCATCGAACAGTCGCTCGGGCTCGGGATGATGAACCCGATGCTGCGCATCCTCACGAGCGTGATGCTCGCCCTCGGCCTCAACATCGTGGTGGGCTTCGCCGGGCTCCTCGACCTCGGGTACGTGGCGTTCTGGGCGATCGGTGCGTACTGCGTGGCGTGGCTCGCGTCAGGTCACTTCTCCACGATCAACTTCCACCTGTTGAGCGGCCTGCCGGCTGCCATCCCCGGCGTGCACCTGTCGATCTGGCTCATCTTCCCGATCGCGGCGGTGATCACTGCGGTCTTCGGTGTGTTGCTCGGTGCACCGACGCTGCGCCTGCGTGGCGACTACCTCGCGATCGTCACGCTCGGCTTCGGCGAGATCATCCCCAACATCTTCCGCAACGGCGACGAGATCGCCGGACACAATTTCACGAACGGCACGGCCGGCATCTCGGGCCTCGACACGCCGAACCTCGGTGGCGCGACCGGCGACCAGCTGCTCGGCATGGGCTGGGGCACCTGGGGGCCGCTCAACCTGTGGCCCTGGTACTACCTCGCCCTGTCGCTCTGCCTGATCTGCTTCTACGTCTCCAAGACGATGCAGTGGTCCAAGCTCGGTCGCGCGTGGATGGCGATCCGCGAGGACGAGACCGCCGCGTCCGCGATGGGCATCCACTGCGTCAACGCCAAGCTCTGGGCCTACGGGATGGGCGCCGCGCTCGGCGGCATGGCGGGCGTGTTCCACGGCGCACGGATCGGCTCGGTCTTCCCGAGCTCGTTCATGTTCTACATCTCGATCAGCGTGCTGTGCATGGTGATCATCGGCGGCATGGGCAACGTCTGGGGCGCGGTCGTCGGCGCGTTCGTGATCGAGGGCCTCAACTTCTGGCTGCTGCCGAGCCTCACCTCGTGGAGCGCGGCGCTCGGGTTCAACATCGACTTCTCGAGCTGGAACATGCTCATCTTCGGCGTCCTGCTCGTGGTGATGATGCTCTACCGCCCCCAGGGATTCGTGCCGTCCAAGTCGCGCACGCTCACCTTCGACGACGAGCCCGCGCACCCGCCGACTGACACCACGCCGGTGAGCGCCTACCCGGCATCGCTCCATGGACCCGATGGCGACGCCGCGCATGCGATGCATCCGGGGCTCGAGGTCGGTCGCGAGGCGCACTCGACCGCCGCGCAGGTCGCGATCGCGCCGAGCCACGAGCCACGCTCGCTCACCGCGCCGCCGGCACCCGAGCCCCGCGTCAACGCCGCGCCGGCGCCATCCGTCGCCCCCGGCCAGCCGCGCCGCTTCCGACGCTTCGAGGCCGGGTCCAATCCGTTCGGCGGAGGGCATTCCAATGCCGGCCCGCTCGGCATCGATCCCGAAGGGGCGCCGGCATGACGCTCAGCGACCTCGCGCCGGTCCAGCATCCTCGCGACCACGTGCTGCTCGATGCACGCGCGCTCACGATGCGGTTCGGCGGCCTCACCGCCGTCGACGCGGTGGACTTCACGATCCCGGCCGGGCGCGTGGTGTCACTGATCGGGCCCAACGGCGCCGGAAAGACCACGTTCTTCAACATGCTCACCGGGCTCTACCACCCGACCGAGGGTGACCTCACCTTCATGGGCAAGGACACCTTCGGGCGCCCGCCACACGTGATCGCGCAGCTCGGCATGAGCCGGACCTTCCAGAACATCCGCCTCTTCAAGGACATGACGTGCGTGGACAACGTCCTCGTCGGCATGCACACCAGGCTCAAGGGCGGGATGGTCTCGACCCTGCTGCGGCTGCCGTCGCAACGTCGCGAGGAGCGCGAAGGCATCGAGCTCGCCCGCGAGCTGATGCGCTTCGTCGGGATCCACGACCGCCACGGCGAGCTCGCCGGGAACCTGCCCTACGGCGACCAGCGCCGGCTCGAGATCGCGCGAGCGCTCGCCTCGCGCCCGAGCGTCGTGCTGCTCGACGAGCCGGCCGCCGGCATGAACCCGCAGGAGACCGCCGCACTCGAGGGGCTCATGTACCGGATCCGCGACGAGCTCGGCTGCACCGTACTGCTCATCGAGCACGAGATGAAGCTCGTGATGGCGGTGTCAGAGCGCGTCACCGTCCTCAACTTCGGCAAGAAGATCGCGGAGGGCACGCCCGACGAGGTCCGCAACGATCCCGCGGTGATCGAGGCCTACCTCGGCTCGACCGACGGCGCCGTCGAGGCGTACTCGTGACGACCGAGATCGCTGACACGCAGGCGCAGGCGGCGCCACACGAGCGTGGCGCCGCGCCCATGCTCCGGCTCGACGGGATCGAGGCGTGGTACGGCTCCATCCAGGCGCTCAAGGGCATCTCGATCCAGGTGTACGAGGGCGAGATCGTGTCGCTCATCGGCTCCAACGGCGCCGGCAAGACCACGACCATGAAGACGATCCACGGGCTCATGAAGCCCAAGGCCGGCTCGATGGAGTTCCTCGGCCGCGACGCCACCAAGCTGCGCACCGAGGAGCTGGTCAAGCTCGGCATGGCGCAGTCGCCCGAGGGCCGCCGGGTGTTCCCGCGCATGACCGTGCTCGAGAACCTCGAGATGGGGGCGTTCCAGCGCGAGGACCAGAGCGAGGTCGCCTCCGACATCGAGGAGATCTACGAGCTCTTCCCGCGCCTG
>JAOPYU010000191.1 GCA_025964455.1 Thermoleophilia bacterium
GTGCGCACCTTCGCTGTACCGCGTGTCATGAGGTAGGTCGATGGGCTCGCCACAGAACTGACACGTGTTCGCGTGAATCGCCTTGACCTCGCGGACCAGCTGCGAGTTGCGTACAAGCCGCTGCACGACCGCCTCAATTCGTTGCACAGCTTCCGGTGACGGATCAGGCAAGACGAGCGATTCGTCAGGTTCAATGCCGTCTATTTGGACCATGCGGAAGCGACAGATCAAGAATCCATCTCGGCCCTCCTCTCGAAAGGCATCCACAACTCGATAGGCACCGCCGTAGACGTAGGTGCCGTTCGTGGGCAGGGGAGTGCGCTTGAGCTTCGGTCCGCGGGACACCCAAACGGTCGAGCCAGCCGCCCAAGCCCTATACATGGCAAGATTTCCGCGTTCCCATTTCTGATCGGCTACCTGACGGCCGTTTTCGTTTCCGCCGTGGCCGGTGTAGATGATCTCGATCGCGTCATCAACGTCGTCGATGTACCCCTCATTCAGAACGATCGAGTGCGCAGGCGCGCCAACGCGGTAGTCAATGCCGGCTTGTAGCGCGAGATGTACTCCGCCCGCGCGGAGCGCGACTCGGTCGGCGAACGGGGCGCCTGGGGACACGCCGGGGGGATGGAGTTGCTCAGTCACGGAAGCGTGGTCGGCATTCCGTTCGGCTTTCTAAAACAGTATCGCCGTAAGCCGCAGCCAAACCGCTTTGCGACAACTACCGGTGCTGTCGCAGCTTTAGCGACCGCTCATCTCGACAGCGCCGTTGCAGTGAGCGCGCGCGTGAGCGCACCGATTCCGAGCGTGCGTGCCTCGCTGGTCGCGCCACCCTCGTGGAAGTCGCGGATAAAGTCCAGATCGGAGCGGAGGCGATCCGCCGCGTCGCGCAGCTCCGCCGGAATGAGCGCGGGCTCGAGCGCCTGCACGGCGAACTGCACGTAGGGAAGTGCGTCCCCACCCTTCCAGTCGCAGGCCGCCGCCGAGAGCAGCGCCAGGTAGCAGCGCCTAAACGCGATGTTGGATTCGGCGAGCAGGTCACGGACATTGGCTGACGGGGTCTGGGCGTCCCGGGGAGCCACCACATCCGGGTCGAGCATTCGTGCTGCTGTACCGCCCAGCACTGCAGCGATGCAGTCGTCCCCCCACCGGAGCGCGCTCGACGAGCACGGTTTGGGCGAGGCCGGTGACGGCGTGGCCGTAGGGCGGGTCAGAGCCGTGCACCAGGCGCTCGGGCGGCACCCATTGCAGTGCGTAGGAGACGTCCAGCGGTCCCCACCACGACAGGCAGACCCAGAGGTTGGGGAGCTCGCTCGCGGCCGTGCACGCCGCGAAGAGCGACTCGGCAGGGACGTGGCCGAGGACGAACCTGGCGCCCGGGTACTGGCGCGCGAGCTCGATGTGCACCAGCACGACAGCACGGCGCTCGGCGGCGAGCTCGAGCGTCGGCCGCAGTCGTTCGTCGCGAGGGTCGAACTCGTCGGAGGCCTGGGTGGAGCTTGAGACCAACGGCGCCCGCCTCGAAGCCCTCGCGCACGTTGGCCGCGAGCTGCGCATCACGCGGATCGACGCGGTAGAGCGCGACGTATCGCCCCTCGCTCGCCGCGGCGTGCTCGATGAGCCGCAGGCTGTCGCGGTGGTAGCCGTCGCGCGCGTGGATCGGGATCGCGATCGCGCGGTTGAATCCCGCCTGGTCGAGCTGGCGGCCGAGCGCCTTGGGCGTCATCTCCAGGCCGCTGCCGGCGTCGACGCCGAGGTGGACGTGCGCATCGATTCGCTCCCCGTCGGGCGCATGTCTTTCGACCAGCGCCGCGATGTCGGCGACCCATTGCTCGTACCGGTTCCGGTGCTCGTCGTTCACCGGGTCGTGCTACCCGCCGCCGCGCGTGTCGGCAGGTCGAACGTGCGCAATACCGCTGCGCTGATTGCCGCCTCGAGGCGCGGGAATGACACACGCGATGACTTCCGCCGCCGCAGCCCCCGGCACACCCACCGCGCTCGACACCGCCGCTCGCGCGCTGTTCCGCGCCGTGGCGCACGCACGCACTGATCGCGCCCTGCATCCGCTCGGTCGTGTGCACCGCGCGCGGTTCGAGATCAGCACAGACCGCAGCAGGCTGCCCTCGGCCGGACTGTTCCAGCGCGTCGGCGTGGACGACGTGCTCGTTCGCCTGTCACGCGGCGCAGGTATTCCGGCTCCCGCACCCGACGCCCTCGGGCTCGCCATCCGCTGGCCCGACCGCTACGGACGCGGAGCACATTAGGACCTGCTGCTGACGAGCTCCGCGGACCTGCCGCTCCTCAACGGCCTGCCGATCCCGCGGCGCAGGTTCGGCGGCGCGCACTTGTCCAGCCTGCTTCCCTACGACATCTGCGGGCGGCGGCTGCTGTTCGGCGCGCGGGTCCTGACCCCCGACGAGCAGGTGGCGTCGATGCAGCGCTCTTACGAGGGCCTGCGCATCGAGCTCATGCTCGGCATACGCACCAGCCGCTTCCACCCGATCGCCACGTTGGTGCTCGGTGAACCGCTGCCCGGTCGCGTCGACGCCGCGCTCGACTTTGACCCGTGGAACACCGGCCCGGACATCGTCCCCGCCGGATTCTGGAACCGCGTCCGCGCCGCCGCCTATGCCGGCAGCCGCGCAGGCCGTCGCTGACGCGAAGTCCGCGCCGTCACGACGTCGGCGACGCATGCTCCGGACGCTGCTGCCACGGCCACCGGCCGGAGAGCTCCAGCTCGAGCGTCGCGCTCAGGAAGGTGCGGATCGCCACGATGATCGCCAGGACCCCGACGCTCTGGAAGGTGGGGGTGACCGCGACGGTGCGGATGATGTCAGCCGCGACGAGGATTTCGAGACCGAGCAGGATGGCTCGACCGATCGACTGGCGATAGGACTTGTACGCCAGATGAGCCCTCGCCCGGCCGCGCACCACCGTGGTCAGAAAGGCGAGGGTCGCAAGGAGCACGCCCAGGCTGATCACGGCCACGCCCGCGACGTCCATCACTTTCCCGACGAGCTCGATGGTATCGGTGAAGGACGTCATGTGCGCTTGGTGCCCCCCACGGCGGCCGCTACTCAGCCGAGATCACGCAGCAGGCGCGGGCTCCGGCGTGACGACCGTCAC
>JAOPYU010000203.1 GCA_025964455.1 Thermoleophilia bacterium
CCTTGGCATCTATGACGGTGGTCGCCGCCTCGAGCTGGCCGTCCACCTCGACCGACAGCGCCGGTGCGGGGTCGGGCATGATCGCCTCGTCCGCCGGGTGCAGGCGCTCGGTGCCGAGCGCGGCGGCCTGGCGCAGCTGCAGCTCCGTGGCGATCGGCACGACGTGGTGTTCGATCGCGCCACGGACCTTCGCGGCGTCGGCCGGGGTCCAGTCGAAGCGGCTCATCTCCAAGTAGCGCAGGTCGACGAACGACGGCTGTCCGAGGTTCTCGGCCATCTTGCGACGCAGGACCATCGCCTCGTCGAAGATCTCCTGCAGCTCGGTCTCGTGGTCGCGGACGTAGTCGACCTTCGACTCCCACGCCGCGTGTCGATGTTCGCGGTCGGTGTCGAGCGCCGCCTTGCGCGCGAAGCTGAACGGGTGGGTCTCGCCACGCCATTCGATGGTGCCCTTGCCGAACACGCGCGTGTGGCGCATGAGCACGTCGCTCAGCTCGGTGCGAAGCGCCGTGTTGACGGGCGCGTGGGCACGGCACGCTGCCTCCGCGAGCAACAGCAGGGTCGGGCCGAAGCGCTCGGTCAGCGCAGCCGACGCCGGCGACGCGACCACGCGCCGCGCGACCTCGATGCTCGCGTCGGTCACGACCGGCGACACCTCGCGGTTCCAGCGCTCGAGCTCACGGGTGATCACCGCGTCGTCCGTGTCCTGGCGATACGCGATCCGCACGCGGGAGCCGTGGGATCCGATGAGCGATTCCAGCTCGGAGGTGCGCAGCACGACGTCGATCCACGCATCGGCGTCGTCACCTGCGGCATCGCACGCTGCGAGCACCTCGTCGTAGCGCACACGCACCCAGTCCGGCTCGAGCTGGGCGGGGAGGTCCTCCGGCAGCCACTGCGGCGTCGGGGTGCGGTGCGAGAGGTCGGGCAGGTAGGAAGTCTTCATGCACCAGCGATGCCCGGCGCGCCCGCGTGACGAACCTGCGCGCGTCGTTCGTCAGCCGACCGGTCGACGATCGACGCGCGTCACAAGCGAAGCGCAGGCACCGATGGCGGCGCCGATCATGCCGTAGCCGAGGTCGGAGAGGGTATCGAGGAGCGTGAGGCCGAGCTCCTTGGCGCCGAAGCCGACCAGCAGGGCGTACTCGAACAGCTCGAAGCCGATGTGGGCCGCGCAGCCGAGGCCGAACGCCATGGTCCAGACGCTCCATCGCGGGGCGCTCGTGCGGTCGAGCAGGAGAGCGACGGCGGCGACGCCGAGGATCGGATTGATGGTGTGGACGAGGTCGTCGAAGTGCTCGATCTCGATGTACATCGAGAACGTGTTGCCGACGAGGTCGATGACGAACGGCAGCGTCGCGAGCGTCGCCGCCGCCCACGGGAAGGTCGGAAGCCCGCGCCCGGCCCCGCGCGCCGCGCGCAGCCCCAGCAGCCAGATCGCGGGCACGAGCGCGCCCGCGAGCGGGAACAGCAGCAGGCGCGCGCCCATGGCCTTGCCGTCGAACTGCTCCAGGCTCGAGTGGAGACCTCCCCACGCGAGCAGCGCGACGAAGGCCAGGATGGTCAGCGCGTAGGTGACCCGAGCGATCCGCGCGGGTCGAGGGTCAGGCACGCTCGGGATCGATCGCAGCGATCGTGTTGTCGAGCAGCTCCTGGCGACCGTGCTCGATCGAGCGGCGCAGCACGCCCTCGTCGTCGACGCGGTACTGGCCGACGCGCACGAGCGGCGGGGAGTAGGCGTGGATGGTCACGGCGGGCGTCCCGCTCACGTGTGCCACGGAGTGGATGTATCCGGGCGGGCCGGGGCGACTGACACCTGGCACCATGTCGACGCTCGTCGCGCCGTTGGGCAGGAGCATCTGGCGTTCGACCACGTGACCGGCCGCGCTCGCGAGCCCGACGGCCGAGAGGTCGTGGTCATGGAAGCCCGTACCTTGGCCGTGCATCCAGCTGAGGACCCACACGTCGATGCGATCGTCCTCGTACAGCAGCCGGTAGCGGCGCCGGTGCGGATCGACGATCGTGAGCGGCTCCCAGATCTCGGGGTCGTCGGCGATCGCATTGGCCAGCTGCTGGAGCTCGTCGACCGTCAGCACGCCGTCATGGGGCATGAGCTCCGCGCAGCGCTCGGCGAGCTCCACCGGCGGCGCCGCGACCTCGTTCCACTGCTGCGGCGTCAGCTCACGCGCAGCTGCGGCATCGTCGGGCGCTGAGGGTGAAGGGGAAGGCGGCTGCATGTGTCGTCGGGCACGTCGCGCGCCCACAGCAGCATTCTACCCGCGAGGTCAGCGCGTGACGACGTTCCGCCAAGGGATCGGCGATCCGAGGATCATCGAGGTGGTCGTGCGCCCGAAGTGCGCGAGCGAGGTCGTGAGCCGCTCGAGCTCGGCCATGTCGCCGACCTGGACCCGCAACACGACGCTGTCGTCACCCGTGAGCGAGTGGCACTCCACGATCTCGCCGCGCTCGTGGGCGAACTCCACCAGGCGCTCGTGTCGGGGCTGGGAGGGGGTGGTCACGCGCACGAAGGCACCGATGCCGCGTCCGACCCGCGCCGGATCGATCCACGCGCCGTACCCGGTGATGATCCCGGCCCGTTCCATCCGTCGCACCCGCTCGCGCACGGCAGGCGCCGTGAGGGCGACGCGGCGCCCGAGCTCGGCCCAGGGGATCCGCGCGTCGCGCTCGAGCTCGCGGATGATCTCCCGATCCGTGGGATCGAGGTTGATGGGCGCTGGCGTGAGCGCGATGGAAGCGGAAACCGTGTGCATGCACCCACCGTAGCGCACATGCACGAATTTCACGAGATTTAGCCGCTTCTAGTCGCTTTTTTTTCGGCTTGAGCTGCTATCGGAGGCAAAAAACGCATTTCGCTTTCGATTCGAAAGCAAGGAGTTTTGCATACTTTCGATCAGCCCTAGGTGATCTGGACGATCCCGCCTACCGTGTCGTACATGGTCAAGTCCTCCACATCACACACGGTCATCCTGGTCGCCACGCTGCTCGTCACGTGGCTCGTCTGGGGCTCATCCTTCGTCGCCATCACGTGGGCCCTCGACGCCTTCCCGCCGCTGCTGCTGATGGCGACCCGTTTCGTCGTCGCCGGCACCATCGCGACGGCCGCCGGCCTGTGGCTGGCCCGACGCTCCGGTGCCGCACTCCCGTGTCGGCGCGCCTGGCGCGATGCGACGGTCGTCGGCACCGGATTCATCACCATCGGCATGGGCGCGACCGGCTGGGCCGCCACGCGGCTGCCGACCGGCATCGCCGCACTGCTCGTCGCATCGGCGCCGCTCTGGATCGCCCTGCTGCAGGCGCTGTTCGTGCGCTCCGCCACCCGCAGCGCCACCGCCGTCGCCGGCCTCGCGGTCGGCATCGCGGGCGTCGGCATCCTCGTCGCACCCGGACTCATGGGACACGGCGGCATCGACGCCACGGCCGCGCTCGTGCTCATCGCCTCCAACGGCGCATGGGCCGCCGCCTCGCTCTACTCGCCCCGCGCCGTTCCGGCCGGCGGGCTGGTGCTCGGTGTCGGCATGCAGATGCTCACCGGCGGCACGATCCTGCTCGGCATCGCCCTGGCGATCGGCGAGGGATCCCGCTTCAGCCTCGCGGAGATGACGTCGCTCGCCCTCGGTGGCTGGACCTACCTGGTCCTGGTCGGCGCGATCGGCGGGTTCCTCGCCTACGGCTGGCTGCTCGAGCACGCGAGCGCGACGACCGCCTCCTCGCACGCCTTCGTCAATCCACTCGTCGCCGTGGCGCTCGGCGCGCTCGTGCTGCACGAGCAGGTCGGCGTCCACATGCTCATCGCGGGCGCGGCCGTGATCGCGGCCGTGGTGCTCCTGCTCGTCGGCGAGACGCGTGCCGCGCGGCGGGCCGAACCCGCCCCGACCACTGCCGCCCCGCGGCCGTCCACCGATCGACGGCGCGCAGCTGCCCGACCGATCGCCGTGGGACGTGGTCGCGGCGGCGCCGGATGGTCCCCGGCGCCGACGCCCGCATTCGC
>JAOPYU010000217.1 GCA_025964455.1 Thermoleophilia bacterium
CAGCCACGAACCACGTCGAAGCCGTCGGCGTCGACACAGTCCGGAAGTTCTCGAGCTCGCCCGTGTTGCGGCTCGTCCACGTGGGCGTCGCGACGGTCGCGTTGGTCGAGTAGTAGACCTGTCCTCCCTGACCGACCACCACGGCTGTGGAGGCACCGGCGAGGTCGACGTCCACGAGTTGGTTGGGCACGCCCGGAACCGTCAAGGTGTCCCACGCAGCACCGCCGTTGGTCGAGCGAAGGACTGTCCCCACGCCGCCACCGTTCCCCACCCAGACGTTCGACGCATCGGCAGCGGCGAGACCCGTGACGAGCGTGGCTGCCGGGAGCGCCGTGTCGACGTCCCACGTCACCCCAGCTGCGGTCCCCGCGGCCCCGGTGCTGGTTCGGAGCATTCGCGCGACGCCGCCTCCGGTGCCCGCGACGAACACCGTGGCGTTGTCGACGACCGCCACGTCGGTGACGTCGATGCTGCTACCGAAGGAAGCTGCGGTGATGCGTTCCCAGGTCAGGCCTCCGTCGATCGACCGGAACACGTACCCCTGCGACCCGACGGCCCAGAGCCGGAGCGGATCGGTTGGAGACACGTCGACATCGTTGATCCAATACGGGTTCGTGGCGCCAGTCGCGTCGAATGGAACTCCGGGCCCACGAACGGCCCACGTCGCTCCCGCATCGGTCGACCGGAGCAGCTGGCCGTTGTAGCGCACGGCATAGGCGGTACTCGCCGAGGACGTCGCGACGCCAGTGAACACGTCGGTGTCGGTCATCCCACCGGTCATCGGCGCGAAGCCGGACGACATCGCCGTATCGGAGGCGTCGGTCGTTCCAATCCTGAGCATCGCCGAATCGTTCGTGGACGTGAATCCGAATCGGCAGTTGGAGCCCGGCGTCGTGGTCGTCGTGGCGGGGGTCCCGGGCTGTACGGTCCCGAATCGATATGCACCGGTCGACGTGCAGGCGTTGGTCAGCGAGGTCGCACTCGGCACGTCCATGCTGACGACGATGGGCGCCGTAGCGGCTGGTGCCATGGCTGCGAATGCCACCGCGACCATGGCGCACGCGAGGATCGCGGGCACGAGGGTTGCACGCAGGTGCGGGCGCGAGGGCATGTGGTTGCATCGGCGGGGCGGCCACCGCACCATACGTACGCCCGATAGTTTGACGCAGTTTTTGGGACCGTTCGGCCTCAGTGGCGCATGAGCATGCGCTGCGCGACCACGAACCCGCCTGCGGAGGCGGCGAGGGAGCCGTAGCCCGAGGCGTCCTCGGTCCCCGAGATGATCTTCGGGCCGCGGTGCACGAGTTCATAGCCGAGCACGCCCGCATTGACCGAAACGAGGGCCACGCCGGCGAGCTCGTTCGGCGTCGGGTGGCGATGCAGTCCGCGCAGTGCGCCGACCGAGGCGCCGGGGATGAGGCCGGTGGCTGCGTAGACGACGGATCCGACCGAGGATTCCTTGGCACCGCGGGAGCGCTCGTCGTTGGCGATGAGGTTGCGGGCCTGGATGGCCGTGTCGACACCACCCGCAGCCATCGAGCCGAGCACGATGCGCTCTGCAGCCTGCTCCACGAGCGGGTTCTTGGCCGATCGGTGGTTGATCACGAGGGCCGCTGCGCCGACGATGCCGAGCGCTGAGCACACGTCGCCGGCATGGGCCTCGATGAACTTGCCGGGACCCGTGGCGAGCAGCGCCTTGGTGGGGTCGGGCGACGGGGGCGCAGGCAGGCTTGGGGGCGTGATGAGCCCTCGCTGCCTGTCGATGCCGGTCACGGCGTTCCCCTCGTCGATCGTCCCACCTGAATATCCCCTCCGAAGCCTGCGCCGTTGCAGGTGGTTCGACGGTTTTCCGACCTCGCGATGCGGGGTACGGCCCTCGCATGGACTCCCCGCTGCAGACCGCCCTGCTCATCGCCACCGCGCTCGCAAGCGCCACCTGGATCGTGGCCGTGGCATGGAGCGCCGGCCGCGGGGCGCAGGTGCGGTCCAAGGGCTCGGCGCAGGACGTGGTCGACTACGCCGGAACGGACGCGCGCATCTCCTCGCGCGTGGCAATCCCGGCGGCACTCATCGCCCTTGCCACGGGGGTCTGGCTCGTTGCCGCGGCCGACCTGGACATCCGCTCGCACTGGTACGTCGGCACCGCACTGGGCGCGTGGCCGGTGGCCTTCCTCGGATCCACGGCGCTGCGCGGGGCCCAGCTCAAGCAGGCTCACGACATCGCGGCCAAGCAGGGCGCCGAGGATGAGGACGTGCGCTGGCGGATCCGCCAGGTCACGCTCATCACACGCGGCGAGCTGATGCTGCTGCTCGTCGCCGCAGCTGTCGTGATCATCCAGCCGGCGTAGCGCCGATCGCCGCACGCAGGCTCGATCGAACCTCGTCGATATCGAGCCACGTCGGCACGATCGTGCCATTGACGACGATGCGCGGGACCCCGTCGAGCTCCACCTCGAGCGCTCGTTCGCGATCCACGCGTGGGGCGTCGTCGAAGGCGCCGTCGGCGAGCGCGCTCCAGAGCGTCCCCGGCAGGGCGAGGCCGCCGCGCTCGATCGCGCCACGGAGCGCCGCGAGGTCGGAGACGTCGATGCCCTGCGCGAAGTTCGCGGCGTAGATCACGCGGAGCATGCTCCACGGGCTCGGGAGACGGTCCGCGCCGGCATCGTCGCGCACGGCCGCGAGCACGCAGTGCGCCGTGTGGGGGTCGTGCAGCCACGTGTAGCGCGAGCTGTCGATCCTCGCGCCGACCGTCGCGACGTAGTCGTGTGGCGCATGGGCGATCTCCGCGACCCGCTCCGGATCGTCGCTGCCGGCGATCGATGCCTGGAACTCGGCGATCGGAAGGCCGCCCGCGCGCGGCATGTCGCGCAGGCGCATGAAGCGCCAGTGCAGGTGCATCGGGGGCACGGTCGGGTCGGCGGCGAACTCGTCGAGGATCCGGCGCGTGGGCTCCAGCGCGCCATGGCTCCAGGGACAGCTCACGTCGTTGAACAGCTCGAGGGTCACGGGTGCAGTCGTCATCTGCGCCATCGTGCCACCTCCGGAGGATTCACGTCGGCGATCTGTGGAAGCATCGGGGCCATGAACCGTTCTCGCCTGCTCCCCGCACCGCTCCTGACCGCCCTCGTCGCTGCCCTTGCAGCGCTCGGAGCCGCGCCCGCGACGGGAGCCGTGACGACCCCGTCGTTCCGGCTCGCGCCGGTCCAGGGGGCGAGCTTCGAATCCCCGGTGTGGGTCGGCAGCGCCCCGGGCTCCACGGCCCTCACGGTGGCGGAGCAGGGTGGGCGCGTCTGGACGCTCGCCGCTGGCACTCGGCGGCAGCTGCTCGACCTGCGCGGCATCGTCGCCTCGGGCGGGGAGCAGGGCCTGCTCTCGGTGGCCTACGCCACCGACTACCGCACCAGTGGTCGCATGTTCGTCTACGTCGTGCTCAAGAACGGCAACGGGCAGGTGCGCTCCTACCGCGTGCGCAACGGCGCGGTCGTGGCCGGGAGCGGGCGCGTGATCATCACCGTGCTCCTCACCAATCCGCCGGCGACCAACCACAACGGCGGCAACCTGTGGGCGACCGGCAACGGGACGCTCTGGCTGTCAGTCGGAGACGGGGGCGGGGGCGGCGATCCAGCCGGCAACGCGCAGCGCCTCGATCGACTCACCGGCAAGCTGCTGCGGATCGTGCCTCGTGCAACGGGCGGATACTTGGTCCCGCGCACCAATCCCTACGTGGGTCGCACGGGCGCTCGCAGCGAGATCTACGCGCTCGGCCTGCGCAACCCGTGGCGGTGGTCCATCGACGGCCCGACGGGTGACATCTGGATCGGTGACGTCGGACAGGACGCGCGCGAGGAGATCGACCGGCTCCCGGCGGCCCGCCCCGCAGGCGCGAACTTCGGATGGCGACGGCTCGAGGGC
The DNA here is from genome assembly GCA_025964455.1 of Thermoleophilia bacterium. The sequence continues at coordinate 3,913 of JAOPYU010000217.1, forward strand.
ACGCGCATCTACGACGCCGGCACGCGACTGACCACGGGCACGCCGTATGTTGCCCCCTTCAGCGAGTACGGGCGCGATGGCGGCGGCTGCTCGATCACCGGCGGCCTGGTCTACCGTGGCCCGGTGACGAGCCTGCGCGGGTGGTACCTGTACGCCGACTTCTGCACCGACACCGTCAGCGCGCTGCTGCAGTCGAGCAAGCGGGTCGTGACCGTTCCTGCCGGCGTGGGCGGCATCGTGCACTTCGGTGCCGGCCCGGCGGCGAACGTCTACGTCGCGTCGCAGCGCACCGGGCGCATCTACCGCATCGTCGCGTCGTAGGTATCGTCGCGTCATGACTGACGACTCGCGCTACGCCCGGGGCTGGGAGACGCTCACCCGCATCAACGGCACCGACGATCCCAAGGTCGTGAAGGCCATCGATGCGCTCGCCCCGCACCTGGCTCGCGCGATCGTGGAGTTCGGCTACGGCGACAGCTACGCCGCCCGCCCGCAGGACATCCTCGACGCGCGCCAGCGCCAGCTCGTGACGCTCGGCTCGCTCGTCGCGCTCGGCGGCGCGGAGGACCAGCTGGCCGTGCACGTCAACGTCGCGCTCAACGTCGGCCTCGAGCCCGACCAGATCGTCGAGGCCATCTCGCACGCCCTGCCCTTCGCCGGCTTCCCCCGCGCCATCAACGCCCTCGACGTCGTGCGCCGCGTCTTCGAGCGCCGAGGCGTCTGGACCAGCGATGCCTACCGCGCCCCCGCCCACCCCGTTGATTAA
>JAOPYU010000237.1 GCA_025964455.1 Thermoleophilia bacterium
TCAGCCACTGGCCGAGCGGCGAGGTGCGCTCGCCCGACTGCGGGGCGATGATGTCGGTGATGTTGGAGCCGCGCTGGGTGTCGATGATGCGACCCGCGCTCTCGATGGCGTAGAAGATGAAGCTGGCGCAGAAGCCGAGCATCAAGCCGACCAGCACCTGGTTGACCGCCAGCAGCAACAGGTCGAATGCGCCGCCGCCCTTGAGCTCGAGCGCGATCGCCGGTGCCACGGTCGGCAGGGCGTACGGCACGGTGACGGCCGCCATGATGACCGCGAATCCCACGCGGGCGGTCATCGGGATGTTCATGCCGCCGAAGAATGGCGCCACGATCATGAATCCCAGGATCCGCGCCAGCACCGCCACGAAGACGACGAGCAGGATCTTGGGATCCTGGCCGGGGTCGACGAAGTCGCCGAGCACCTTGGCGGCGAGGTCCGGGTTGATCTGGGGGATGTTGGCGAACATGGGGGTGGGGGCCTTCCGGACGCGCGTGCGGGTGGGGGTGCACGCGTGTCCTGCTCCAAGGTACGACGAGTCGGCGTCCTTGTAAACAGGAAGAAGTGCAAAAAGCCCGGCGGCCGTGCCGGAGCTAGCCCTCGGCGTTGCGCGTGGCCTCGGCGGCCTTGGCCCGGGCCTGGCGCTCGGCCGACGGCGGGGCATCGTTCACGATCGCATCGACCGAGTCGTAGGTGTCCTGCGTGAAGGTCTGCACCTCGCTGATCATCCAGCTGCCGGTCACGAGGATCACGACGAAGACCGCGATGATCTTCGGGACGAAGGTCAGCGTCTGCTCCTGGATCTGGGTGACCGCCTGGAACAGCGAGATCATGAAGCCGACGAGCAGACCGGCCAGCACGGCGGGGGCGCTCCACACGAGCACCTTCATGAGGCTCGTCGCGGCAAGTTCGGTGAGTACGGATTCCATGGAAGTGGCGTCCTGACGTGGTTCTCAGCTAGTAGTTGAAGCCCATGACGATGAACTTGACCACCATGGTCCAGCCACCGGCGAGCACGAAGAGCAGGATCTTGAAGGGGAGCGAGATCACGACTGGCGGGAGCATCATCATGCCGAGCGAGAGCAGGATGTTGGAGATCACCATGTCGATCACCAGGAAGGGCAGCATCACCGCGAAGCCCATGATGAAGGCCTTCTTGAGCTCGGAGATGATGAACGCGGGGATGATCACGCGCAGCGGCAGCGCGTTGGGCGCCTTGGAGCCGAGCTCCTCGAACTGGTCGGGCGTGACCAGGCAGCTCTTGGTCTCGCCCGTCTTGGCATCGATGTCCGAGTCGCGGCAGGGAACCGGGTTCTGCTCGCGTGCCAGCTCGTAGAACGTGCGGATCTCCTTGCGCGAGCTGGAGCCCGAGATCTGCTTGACCATGAACTCCTTGAGCGGGCCCTTGGCGCGAACCACGGCTTCCTCGAACGAGATCTGGGTGGCCGGATCCTTGGACTGGAAGGGCTGGAGCGCTTCCTTGTTGATCTGGTCGATCGTCGGGCCCATGACGAACAGCGAGAGGAAGAGCGCCAGGGCGATGATCACGATGTTCGGGGGCACGTTCTGGGCGCCGAGGCCCGAGCGCAGGAAGCTGAGCACGACGACGATGCGCAGGAAGCTCGTCAGGGTCATGATCGCGAACGGGAGCAGCGACAGGCCGCCGAGGTACAGGGCGAGCTGGATGAGCGAGTCGACCTGCTTGTCGTCGGCGCTCCAGGCAGCCACGGGGAACAGGATCAGGAACGCGAGCGACGTGAGGAACAGGATGATCGTGCCGCGCATGCGCTTGCGCAGCTTGGCGCGCTGGGCCGCTGTGGGCTCCGTGCGCTGGCGGCGCGAAATCGAGGCTCGTGTCGTGGGGGCGACCGAAGTCATGGGGGCAGGGCTCCTGGGGGTATCGCGTGGGGAGGGTCTGGAGCGGAGCCGGCTGCCGAGTGGGGGCTGGGCGTGGGGGGTGCCGGTGGTCCGCGTGACCTTGTCACCAACGTACGACGAAATCGGAGACCTGTAAACAGCGCATTCTGCAAAAAGATCGCGCGCTCGTGGTCCCGACGCTTTCGCGTCGGATCGACTGACGTTCCTCGTCAGTCTGGCCTGTCAATCCACGCGCTGGCGTGGATCGGGTGTGTTCCTACTCGCCGCTGGCCTTGCGGTCGCGTCGCGAGGAGCGGGCGTCCTTGGCCTTGGAGTAGAAGTGGCTGAAGCTCTCGCCCACCGATGCGAAGCGCTGCTCCACGTCCGCGCTCTCCGGCTCCAGGTGCGGGCCGTGCGGCTCGCCCGCGTCGCCGTCGTTCGGCGCGCCCGCGACCGTCAGCGGTGTGCGCACCGGCTTCGGCTCGTCGGTCATCGCCGCGAACTCCTCCGGGGAGATGTCGTCGAGCTTGGTGACCGGGCCATCGACACCCGCGCCGACCAGGATGTGGCGACCGCCAGCGATCTCCACCACGAACAGCGAGTGGCGCTGGTCCAGGGGGCGCTTGCCGACCACGCGCAGGCCGGAGCCCGTGACGGTTCCGGCACCCACGCCCATGCGCTTGCGCGCGAGGCGCGCGAGCCACCACATGAGCAGGCACATGCCGCCCAGTGCCAGCGTCGCGATGAGTGCGTCTCCTGCCATGTTCCTAGTGCTCCTCGTTGAGCATCTCGACGATGCGCATGCCGTAGCTGCCGTTGATCGAGACGAGCTGTCCGCGGGCGATCAGCTTGCCGCGCACCTTCAGCTCGATCGGGGCGTCGATCGGCGTGTCGAGCTCGACGACCGAGCCGCGCCCCATCTCGAGGAACTCTTCGACAGTGAGTGCCGCATTCCCGAGTCCAACTTCGACCTGGACCTCGACGTCGAGCACCAGGCCGCTCAGCTCCTCGCCGGGGCGTCGCCCGGACTGGGTCGCGGGACGCCGCGCGGGCTGCACCTGCGGCAGCGACGGGCTCGTGACGCTGATGTCGCCCATGGAGCCCGTGGACATCGCCATCGGGGCGGGAGCGGCGTAGGCATAGGGATCGTGCTGCTGGGCCGCGGGAGCGGTACCCGGCATGACGGCCGGCTCGGAGGACTGCGCCTGCATCCAGTCGCCCTGTCCGTCCATCACCGGAGCAGCTCCGGCGCTGTGGCCGCCCTGCGGTGAGCCACCGAGCCAGTCGCTGGATGCGTCGCCGCCGCCGGCGTCACCACCGAGCCAGCTGCCCGAATCGTGGGTGGCGACCGCCGCGGGGGCGCTCGGCGGAGCCGGCGCCGCGTCGGGCATCGCCGGGTCGTCGAGGCCGAGGTAGCCGTCGGAATCGTCGCTCATCAACCAGTTGTCGCTCATCGGGGGTGCCTCTCAGGGGGGAGTTCGGTGGAGATCGGAAATCGTGTGTGGCGCCGGGCAGCGGTCAGACCGCTTCGTCCCAGCTCATCGCGTCGGGTGGTTGTTCGGTGAATCCGTCCAAGCCCGGGTCGTAGCCGCCGCTGCCGACGGCGCCTGCCATCGACATGTCGTGCTCGGGCACGTCCTCGCCCGGTCCGGTCACGGCGAGGGCGACGCGGTCGCCGTGGGCGGCGAGCCGACCCGTGACCTCGCGGCCGAGCACGTCGAAGGTGATGTCGCCGGTCTGGTCCTCGTCGAAGGCGATGATGTCGCCGCGCTCGAGGGTGTTGAGCATGCCGAGGGTCATGACCTGGTGCACGCGGACCGGGGCGGTGATCGCCACGTCGCGCATCGGGCCCGCCAGGCGTGCTGCAAGTCGCTGGTGCTCGTCCTCGCGCAGCCCGCGGTCGAGCCGGGAGCGCCAGAGCGTGCCGCGCGCCTCCGTCGACAGCTGCTCCATGAGCACGTCGGGGTAGCAGAACAGCAGCACGCCGACCGGATCGCCCGTGCCGCCGTCACCCTGCTCGCGCACGACGGTGCGTGCGATGTGCCAGCGGCAGTCCGCGAGCTGCGGGCGCAGCACCGACAGCGCTCCAGCCATGGTGAACTCGGGAAGCATGCGGACGCCCTCGTCGCTCCAGGCCTGGGCCCAGCTGCCGACGATGCGTGCGAGGAACTGGCGCAGGATCTCGCCCTCGACCTGGGTGAGCGGCGCGCCTTCGTTGCGGTCTGAGCGCCAGATGCGGGAGAGCACGGCGCTGGAAAGGGACGGCTCGGCGATCATCACGCCGTTTGCGGCGGCGCGGTGGCCGAAGCCCGCGAGGACCGACTGCGGATCGCCATGCACGCCGACGAGGGCGTCCAGGTCGGTCCGAGCGACGGTGACGTAGCCCTCCGTCGCGTGCTCGAGCGCCATCGGCTCGAGCAGCGGCGTCAGCGCACGGTCCACCAGGCGGTGGAGCAGCATGAGCGTCCTGTGGGGAGGGAGCTGGGTCATGGATCCTTCTGCGGACGGGGGTCGCTCATGCGGGGGGGCACGGCGGTGTCCACTACCAACGTACGACCGATCTGGATTTTGCGCAATACCCTGTGTGTTCTGATCAGACTGCGGGCGCGAGCGTCTCGAATGCGACGGCGGCGCGGTACGTGCCAGCCGTCTGTGCGGTCTTCGCGTGCATGCCCCACACGAAGGTCGCGTTTGCGGACGCGCCTTGTGCTGCGGTGGCGACCGTGTACGGGGTCATCGGCACCCGCTTCCAGGGATCGGTGTCGCTCGCAGTGCATGTGCCTCCGTCGACGACCCATCCGGAGCCGACCGTCGCCGACGTGAGCCCCTGCAGGCAGACGCCGAACGTCCCGTTGGTGCTGCCGTTGGCGAAGGTGTTCGCGCCGCCGTAGTCGGCGATCTGCGACGCCGCGAGCGATGCCTCGTCCTGCTTGCGGATCGAGCCGACGTTGTCGACCACGTAGAACGTGTGGGGATCTACCAGGGCGGCGTCCACGACCATGTCCGAGTCGATCCCGGCGAA
>JAOPYU010000244.1 GCA_025964455.1 Thermoleophilia bacterium
CGAGCCCGGTGCCGACCCGTCCGCGTCCGTGTGGGGAGACGGTGCCGGCGCCGGCGCTGGCCCGGCCCCTGCCGCCGAGTCGCTGCCGCCCGCCGGCCAGCCGTCGGCCGATGCCGCGCAGGTGCGCCAGCTCATCCTCGAGTCACTGGCGGCAGGCCAGACCCGCGAGGCGATCGAGACCTACCTGCGCGACACGATGGGCTTCGTCGAACCGGCCGCGCTCGTCGACGCGGCCATGGGCTCCGTCGGCTGACCTGAGGAGCCGACGACGTCAGCTCAGCTGTGCCACTTGATCAGCTTGACGCTCGGCACGAGCGTCTTGTAGATGCCCGACTTGGCTGACATCGTGACCTTGAGCATCGTGCCGTTCGGGATCGATCCGGGGCGCGGCTGGAAGTTGTGGTAGAGCGAGTTCTTGGTCATCCCGAAGCAGCCGACGACGCGGGTGTCGGTGTGGATGAGCCTGGTGCCGCGGTAGACGCGCATGATCGAGCTCGTCGTGCCGGATGCCATGTTGCAGCGCAGCACGCCGGTCAGCTGGACCTGCGAGAGGTTGTTCGCACCGTTCGTGCCGATCACGGGCTTCAGGAACGAGAACTGGAAGATCCCCGGCACGATGAATCGCTGGGCCGGGGTGCGGAAGATCTGGAACTCCTCGGAGACCGCGCTGTTGTTGTCGGTACGGATCTGCCAGAAGTAGTCGCCCGGGGTGAACACCTTGGTCCGGTCGACATATGCTGTCGCGCCGGCAGCCGGGCTGCCGACCATGCCGTTCGAGTCATCGAGGCCGCCGTCGACGATCGCCGCGGTCGGCGTCACCGTGAGCTGCAGGTTCTGCTCGCCCTCCGGCACCGACCACCGGAACACCGGGTACGGCGTCGTCAGCCTGGCACCGACGGCCGGGGCGATCTGGGTCGCGGCAGCGGAGGCGCTCGCTGCGAACGCGAGCAGCAACATCGTGGAGAGCAGGGTCATGCGCAGTGCGAATGTCATCCGTGGCTTTCGTTCGAGAAGGGGACCGTGACTGATCGTCCGGCGAGGCCCTGTGAGTGATACGACATCCTGACCGAATCGTCAGCCGTCGGAGTTCTGGAGCGCGTCCGGGTCGGCCGACGCCTCGGCATCGTCGGCTTTCGGGTCGGTCCCGGCAGGCAGTTGTGGGTTGAGTCGCCGCGCCGCCTCGAACGCGCGGAACCCCTCCTGCGTGGAATCCAGGCCGATCAGCCCGGAAGCGCGGTACTGGACCGACCAGCTGCGAGGCTCCAGACGCACGGCGCGCCGGGCCGCGTCGGCAGCGGACTTCCGGTTGCCGGCGGCAGCCTGGATGGTCCCCTCCACGATCGCCGGCTCGGCCCACGTCGGATCGAACTCCTGTGCATCGCGCGCCGCCGTCGCAGCCGCCGCGCGCGGGGTGTCGGGGTCCCGCGCCTCGCGCAGGCGCGCGTCAGCCATCGTCACCGGCAGCACGAGCGCGATCGCGCCGAGCATCGCAGCGGCCGCGAAGGGGGCCGCCACGGCGGTGCTGACCTGGCGCTGCGCAGGGCTCACGCACGCCACGAGCCCTCCGGCCAGCGCCAGCGCAGGCAGTGACACTGCGGGAAGCTGCCAGAGCCAGTCGATCGAGGCGTGGGTGGTCCAGTACGCGAGCGCCCCGATCGCACCGGCGAAGGCGCCGTCGCGCGCGGTGCCGCTGCCGATGAATCGCCACGCCGCCAGGCACACGCTGCCGAGCACCGCCGCCCCGAGCAGCGCGCCCACGATGCCGAGCTCGGCCAGCAGCTGCAGCGGGAGCGAGTGCACCACGCGAGGATCCTCTGCAGTCCGTCGCTCGGCGACGTATGCGCTGCGGAAGTTCCCTGCGCCCAGGCCGCGGACCGGGTGGTCGCGGAAAGCGATGAGCGCCACGCGGTAGTAGTCGCACCGGCCGGTGCCCGAGTTGGCGAAGTAGGAGGCGCCGCTGCCGGGGTCGTTGACCCGCTCGGGCGGATCCACGCAGCCGCGGTATTGGTCGGCTGCCCACGCGGTCGGCGACGAGGAGGATCCGCTGGTGATGACGAGCAGCGTGGCGACCAGTGCCGCGGCACCGACCGTGATCGGCAGGGCGAGGCCGTGGCCACGCGAGCGCTCGAACTCGGCGAGCCACGCCGAACAACGTACGCCGATCGGTACGAGCACCGCCCCGACGATCGCGAGCACCACGGCGAGCACGATCACCCGGACCGCCGCGTCATGTGCCGCAGCCTCGGCCGCCGTCGCGAGCGCCGTGGCGTCAGCCCCGTCGGTGAACGGTGCCTGACGGAGACTGAACTGCGTCTGGAACGGCGCGGCGAACACGGCGCGCGACGCGACCAGCGCCAGCCCGATGAGGACCAGGCGGAGCAGCCAGGTGGCGCGGCGGGGGGTGGCGAGCAGGGACACGACCACGCCCACGAGGATCGCCGGGAGCGTCCCACGGCTCTGGGCGAGCAACGCGACAGCAGCGCACGCCGTGGCGCCGCCGAGTGCGAGCGCGCCGAGCGCGATCGCTCCCATCTCGTGCGTGCGTGCGAAACGCTGTTCAGAAGCCGTAGCCACGCCGAGCAGCAGCAGCATCCCGAACAGGCAGAACCCGGCCATGCCCGGCGCGTAGCCCACCGGCCAGTCGAGGCGCCCCGCCACGAACGACGTCAGTGGCGAATCGGACAGTGTCACCCGGAACGCCACGACCAGTGCCAGCCCGGCGATCCCGGCGCCGACGAGGGTCGCCAATCGCGCATAGGTCCGCCCGTTCGCAAGGAGCGAGCCGCCGAGCAGGAACATCGACGCGTAGCCGAGCGCACGCATGGCCTCGACCCATGCGTCATGGCGCGTCGCCACCGCCCACGAGATCGACGCTGCCGTCCACAGGGCGAGCACCACGATCGCGATCGATGCGACACCCGCAGCGCTGCGCGGTGCACTGAGGCGCCCGCGTGCAGCCTGTACGCACGCCCAGGCGGCGAGGCCCAGCACGACCCATCCCGCGTGTCGCGCGTGGTAGCCACCGAAGCGCAGGGCGAGCAGGATCGGGACCACCGCCAGCACGATCGCGGGCAGCTGGAGGCGGACGAGGTCGCGCGCCGTCACGCCTGGACCCGACTCCCCATCCACTCGATCGTCGCTGCGAGCCCGACTTCGAACGGCGTGTCGCACGCGACACCCAGGCGCGAGCGCGTGCGCGAGGCATCGAGCACGCTGTTGCGGATCTCGCCCGTGCGCGCCTCGTGGAAGTCGCGTCCGCTCGAGGTGCCGCCCGCGCGTTCCATGGCGTCCCACAGCTCCACGACGCTCGTGGCGATACCCGTACCGACGTTGTAGACCGGGATCACGTCCCCGCCCTGGCGCAGGTCGATGTCGGAGCCGTCTGCCGCGGCATCCGCCGCTGCGATCGTGGCCGCCACTGCATCACCGACGTACACGTAGTCGCGAGTCTGCAGGCCGTCGCCGAAGATGCGCGCCGGCTTCCCGCCGAGGATCAGCCCGGCGAAGATCGCGACGACGCCGGCTTCGCCGTGCGGGTCCTGACGTGGGCCGTAGACGTTCGCGTAGCGCATGACGGTGTGGCGCTGGCCGTAGAGGCGCGCGTCCTGTGCGAGGTAGATCTCCGCGGCGAGCTTGGCGGCGCCGTAGGGGCTCGGCGGCAGCTCGGGGTGCGATTCGGGCGCCGGTTCGGTCACCTCGCCGTAGATCGCGCCACCAGTGGAGGAGAAGGCGATGATCGCGTCGTGCTTGCGGGCGGCGTTGATCACGGCGAGCGTGCCGACCACGTTCGTGCGTGCGTCGAGCGCCGGCTCCTCCACGGAGACGCGCACGTCGGCCTGCGCAGCCAGGTGGTACCAGCGCGACACGGGACCGATCTCGTCCGCGAGCGCCGCGATGGCCTCGACGTCGGCGACGTCGAGCTCGTGGAACGTCGCTCCGTCGGGCACCTGCTCGCGGCGGCCGTTGGCGAGGTTGTCCACCACGTGGACTTCGTCCCCCCGTGCGACCAGGGCGTCGGCGAGGTGGGAACCGATGAACCCCGCGCCGCCCGTCACGACCACTCGCTCGCCCACGTCTGCCTCCCGATCACCGCATACAGAGCCTCTCCCGCAGCGCACGCGCACGCGGGGGGCGTTTCGTGGCCTCTACCCGACACCCGGGAATTCCGCGCATCCACGTCGAAATCCGCGAGTTGGGCCACGGGCTGGCCGCTTGTGGCGTGTGGGGGCGTTTTTTTGCATCAAGTCGTGCTTGACATATTCCGAAGTCATCGTACGCTGGACCCACTACTGCCCCCGCTAGGGAAAAGGTGTCCCACCATGATCGCCCGCCGAATCGCTGCCACTCTCGTCCTCACGCTCGCCGCACTTGCGGTGATCCTGCCGACGTCCTCGTTCGCAGCTGAAGTCAGCTCGGTCGACCAGGTCGCTGCCGAGGTGGCAGCCGGGTCCTCCTCCAACGGCTCCTCGTCGACCAGCGCGGGCGACAGCCCGACCGTCGACAGCTACGGCGGCGGCACCACCGAGGTCCCGCCCGCGGTCAAGTGTGGCGATTCGTCCTCCTCCGGCGGCGGATCCGGCTCATCCTCTTCGGGCGGCGGCTCCTCGTCGACCAGCGGCACGACCTGCACCTTCATCGAGTGCTCGACCGGTGACACCGACGGCAAGGACCAGAACGGCAAGCCCTGCGTCGAGTGCTCCTCCGTCGACACCGACGGCAAGGACGCCTCCGGCAAGCCATGCGTGCCGACCACCGAGACGCCTGTCACCACCGTCGTGAAGACCGACGTGTGTGGCACCAAGGGTGGCGGCGCCGGCACGACGACCACGCCTTCCACGAGCGGTTCCGGTCCCGGCACGGTCTGTGGCGGTGGCGGCGGCGAGGTCGTCGAGGAGCCCTCCGAGGCACCCGAGCCGGTCGAAGGTGGCGGCGCTCCCGAGCCCGTCCCGGCCAGCGCTCCGGTCGAGGGTGGCGGTGGCCCCGAGCTTCCGTTCACCGGCCTGCCCCTCTGGTACGCGATCTACGGTGGCTTCGCCCTGATGCTCGTCGGTGGTGCCTTCTGGCTCCGCGGTCGCCGCAACGAGGCCTGATCCGCCAGACATCTGATTGACGCCCGCGGGGGCGGCGCCGGCACCACGCCAGCGCCGCCCCCGCTGCGTGCTGCGGTAGCATCCCGTCGTGGGACCAGGCCTGCTCATCTCCTTCGAGGGCATCGACGGCTGCGGCAAGACGACGCAGCTGCAGCGCATCGCCGCGCGCCTGCGCCTCGCCGGGTCCGATCCGGTCGTCGTGCGCGAGCCTGGTGGCACGCACCTGGGCGAGCAGGTCCGCGAGCTGCTCCTGGACCCTGCGACCGGGGACATCGATCCTGCCGCGGAGGCGCTGCTGTACGCCGCCTCGCGCGCCGAGCTCGTCGCGACCACGATCGAGCCTGCGCTGGCCGAGGGGCGCGTCGTGCTCATGGACCGCTACGTGGACTCATCGCTGGCCTACCAGGGCGCGGGTCGCGATCTCGGGGTCGATCGCGTCCTGGAGGCGAACCTGCTGGCAACCCGCGGGCGCCTGCCCGACCGCACGATCCATGTCGCGATCGATCCTGCCGTGGCTCGTGCGCGGGTCGCTGCCGGCGATGGCGGCGAGGATCGCCTCGAGCAGGCCGGCTCGGAATTCTTCGCACGAGTGCACGCCGCCTACGGTGAGCTCGCGGCCCGCTGGCCCGAGCGCATCGCCAGCGTCGACGGCGGCGGTGCGCCCGACGACGTCGAGGAGCGCGTCGATGCCGTGCTCGCACCCGTGTTCGACGCCGCCGGCATCGAGCTCGCCCCCCTGGAGGCACGCACGTGACCACCCCCGCCGATCCCACCCTGCTCGCGCAGCCGCGCGCGCACCGCAGCCTCGAGCGACTGCTGGACGAGGGCCGCTGCCACGCGCTGCTGCTCTCGGGCGTGCACGGCTCGGGACCCAAGGCTGCCGCGGCGCGCATCGCCGAGCGCACGCTCTGCCCGAACGGCGGCGGGGATGGCTGCGACGTGTGTCGTCGCGTGGCGCGCCACGTGCACCCCGACCTGCACTGGATCGCCCCCGAGGGTGGGTCGCTCGCGATCGACCAGATCCGCGAGGTCGTCGACGTCGTGAGCCGGATGCCCTTCGAGGCAGCGGCGCAGGTCGTGGTCATCGAGTCGGCTGACACGCTCTCCAGTGACAATGCCGAGGCAGGCAACAGCCTGCTCAAGGCGCTTGAGGAGCCACTCGGGCGGGTCGTGTTCGTGCTGCTCGCCGAGCGCGCGCCACGCGTGCTGCCGACGATCCGCTCCCGCGCGATCGAGGTTGCATTCCCGCCGATCTCCGATGCCCGGCTGGTGGAGGCGCTCGAGGCGAGCGGCCTCGACGCAGGCAAGGTGGCTGCCGCGACCGGCATGGACCTCGCCAGCATCTCCCGTGCGAGCCGCGGCGACCTGGCCCGCGCGCTGGAGATCGCCAACGGGGACGCCGCCGCGCAGCGCCGCGGCGACCTGCTCACGGCGATGCACGCCGTCGCGAGCGGCTCGATGGCGCCGTCACAGCTGGCCAATCGCGTGCTGGGGCGTGCCGGCGCGGCGAGCGACGCCGCGGCCGCTGCAGCCACCGTCGAGTTCGAAGCCATGATCGAGCGGATGAGCGCTGCCGAGAAGCGCACCTTCACGTCAAAGTCCAACGAACAGGGCCAGGAGAAGCGCACCGCGCGTCGCGCGCGCAAGGCCCGCATCGCCGAGCTGCGCGCCTGCCTCGACGAGCTCGCGGGCTGGTGGCGCGACGTGCTCGCCGTCACGGCCGGCGCGCCCGAGGCCGTCTCCAACATCGATCGGATCTCCCAGATCGAGCAGGCGGCCGCCGGCCCCGCCGGCACCCGCGCCGTGCCCGCCCTCGACGCGATCGAC
>JAOPYU010000254.1 GCA_025964455.1 Thermoleophilia bacterium
TCAGCCACCCGCAGCACACGGTCGAGATCTTCTGGTCCAGGTCGCCCTCGTAGCGCCACTTGGTCTCGCCCGACTCCACGTCGATCGCGAACACGTCGTCCTCGCCGGTGGAGACGTAGATCGTGCCGTTGTAGACGAGCGGCTGTGACTCGTGCGAGTACTTGGCGGCCGTGGCGGAGGCGAGGTCCGCCTTCCAGACGCCCTTGAGGTCCTTGACGTTGGTGTCGTTGATCTTGGTCAGCGGCGAATAGCGCTGGTTGTAGACCGAGCCGCCGTTGGTGATCCAGTGCTTCGTGGGCTGGCGCGTCAGGTAATCACCATTGAACGCCGGGAAGGTCGCGGGGTACTTGAGCGCCTTCTGCGTGCCACCATCTCCGTCTCCGTCCCCACCGTCATCGCCGCACGCGACGGCGAGCAGGGCAGTGGCGACGAGCAGCACGATCGCTGTGATCGCGCGACGAAGCGTGGAATGCATGGCGATGATCCTTCTGGTTCGAACAGGGGCGCGGCACGGACTGGCGCGGCGCCATTCGGCACGTGCCTACCTCGTTGTGGCCGTGGTGTAACACGAAACTTGCGCGAACTGGTGACTGCTCGGACGGTCGAACGAAACCGGGGCCGAAGCTCGCGCAGGATCGGTCGTTTTCCGGGCGCATCGACGGGGACACGCAGGGCATGGCTCCACGATCCCTCTCCGACTACGACGCCAAGCGCGACTTCAGCGCCACGCCCGAACCGCGCGGCGCCAAGCGCTCCGGCCGCACGAAGGCGCCGCGGTTCGTCGTGCAGGAACACGACGCGACCGCCATGCACTGGGACCTGCGCCTCGAGCACGAGGGGGTCCTGCTCAGCTGGGCGGTCCCGAAGGGGCTGCCGCTCGTGCCCAAGCAGAACCGGCTCGCGATCAGGACCGAGGATCACCCGCTCGAGTACCTCGACTTCGAGGGTGACATCCCGGAGGGCAACTACGGCGCCGGGCACATGAAGATCTGGGACCACGGCACCTATGAGCTGGAGGAGCTGGCGCTCGAGGACGGCAAGGTCCACATGCGCCTGGACGGCGAGCGCGTGCACGGGCGCTACGTGCTCGTGCGCACCAAGGGCGGCGATGGCGAGAAGGAGCAATGGCTCGTGCGACGACTGGATCCGCCGGAGGACCCGGCACGCGAAGCGATGCCGGAGGCGATCAAGCCGATGCTGGCGAAGCTCGGCGACCTGCCTCCGAAGCCCGAGGAGTGGGCGTTCGAGGTCAAGTGGGACGGGATCCGGGCGGTGGTCTACGCCGAGGGCGGACGGCTGCGGATCGAGACGCGCAACGGGAACGACGTCACCGCGCAGTACCCGGAGCTGGCACGGCTGGGGCGTGCGCTCGGCTCGCACGAGGCGATCCTCGACGGCGAGATCGTCGCGTTCGACGCGAAGGGCAAGCCGAGTTTCCAGACGCTGCAGTCGCGCCTGGGGCTGACGGCTGCGGCCACGATCAAGACGCGAGCTGCTGCCACGCCGGTCCGCTACTTCGCCTTCGACCTCATCTACCTCGATGGGCACGGGCTCGAGGAGCTGCCCTACACCGAACGGCGGCGGATGCTGCGCGAGCTGCTCGCCGACGACGAGAGCTGGGCGGTACCCGACCACTACGAAGGCGACGGCGAGACCCTGCTGGCGAGCGTCGTGGAGCAGGGCCTCGAAGGCATCATGGCCAAGCGCCTCGACTCGCCGTACCGCCAGAACAGCCGGGCAGGCGCGTGGCTCAAGATCAAGCGCCAGCAGCGTCAGGAGTTCGTGGTGTGCGGCTGGACCGAAGGCGAGGGACGTCGGGCCGGGTCGATCGGAGCGCTGCTGCTCGCCTACTACGAGGGCGACGAGCTGCGCTACGCCGGCAGCGTCGGCACCGGCTTCACCGATGCGGTGCTGGACGACCTCCACGCGCGTCTCACCAAGCTGGAGCGAAAGACCTCTCCACTCGACATCGGCTCGCCCGACCCCGACAGCCCCGGCAAGTGGCAGGCGATCCGTGCGCGCGAACGTGGGGTCAAGGCCAAGGGCCAGCGCGTGCACTGGGCGCGGCCGCAGCTGGTCGGCGAGGTGGAGTACACCGAGTTCACGCGCGACGGGACCCTGCGCCACCCGAGCTTCAAGGGGCTGCGGCCCGACAAGTCCGCGACCGACGTCGTGCGAGAGGACCTTCGCGATGCCTGACACCACCGCCCCCGTCTCCGTGGGAACCAAGCGCGACCAGGCGGCGGCGGCGACCGCGCTCGCGGGACTGGCGGACATCACGTCGGGCAGCGAGCTGCGGGTCGGCAGCGCTCGGATCAAGTTCACCAACGTCGACAAGGTGCTGTATCCCGAGGCCGGATTCACCAAGCTCGACGTGGCACGCTACTACGCCACGATCGCGCCGGCGCTGCTCGCGCACATGCGCGGGCGGCCGCTCACGCTGAAGCGCTACCCGCACGGCGTGGACGGCGATTTCTTCTACCAGAAGCGCTGCCCCGAACATCGCCCGGACTTCGTGCGGACCTCAGGGATGATCGGCGAGCACGATGTGGAGTACTGCCTGCCAGACGACGTCCCGACGCTCATGTGGATGTCCAACCTCGCGGACCTGGAGATCCACGTGCTGCTGGCCAAGGCCAAGGCCGTGCAGTCGCCGACCGTGATCGCGTTCGACCTGGATCCCGGCGAGGGCGCCGGGATCGTCGAGTGCTGCGAGGTCGCGCTGCACCTGCGCCACGTGTTCAGCGACCTGGGTCTCGAGGCCTATCCCAAGACCTCCGGCTCCAAGGGCATCCAGGTGTACGTGCCGCTCAACGATCCGAAGGTCACCTACGAGCAGACCAAGCCGTTCGCCAAGGCGATGGCCGAGCTGCTCACCCGGCAGTACCCCGACCTGGTGGTCGCCAAGATGCTCAAGGCGCTGCGTGGCGGCAAGGTGCTCGTGGACTGGAGCCAGAACGACGACCACAAGACCACGGTCTGCGCCTACTCCCTGCGTGCGAAGTCCCAGCCGACCGTGTCGACGCCGATCACCTGGGACGAGGTCGAGGAAGCACACGACCGCGGCGACCAGACCGCCCTTCGTTTCACGTACGCGGACGTGATCGAACGCGTCCACGAGCACGGCGACCTGTTCGCGCCCGTGCTCACCAAGCGTCAGGTGATGCCGACGCTCGGCGGCTGACGGCTACCAGCCCCAGGTACCCGGCCCGCCCTTGATCGGGCCATTGATCCAGCTCGTCTTCCAGCCGCCGTAGAAGTCGCCGGGCTGGGGTTCGACCCGCTCCCCGGCGAGCTCGGCTCGGCTGACGCGTCCGGGGTAGATGGCGACCCGGCCGGCGAGAGCCTCGAAGCCGGGTCGCGGCTCCGCGTAGCTCCACCCTGCGGCGAGGTAGGCCGTGCCGTCACTGCCGAGCAGGTCGACGTACTGCGCCGCTCCCTTCCACTCGCACATCGTGGAGCGGTGGGCGGAGCCGGCGATGCAGGTCGGCGCGAAGGCAGCACGCGGCACGTAGATCGTCGGTGGGTGCCAGGTCTCGAGCACGCGTACCACGTCGGTCGTGTCGACGATGACGTCGTCGCCGAGCCAGATGCGGACGCGGTCGGTGATGGCCTCGACGCGAGGCGGGCGCGGATACTCGCGCACGTCCTCGGGTGCCCTGTCGGTCGCGGCGGCGTCGTGCATGGGGTGACCTACGCGCGCGCGAGCGCAGCGGTTGGGACGTACACTGCCGAGGTGGACGAGATCGACCTCCGTGCAGCCGAACGCCCTGACGCCCTCACGGGTCGCGTGCTGACGCCTGCCGAGCAGGGCCCCGGCAACCACCTGCGCCGGGTCCACGACATGTACCGAGGCGAGCTGGAGCTGCTCGAGCGCGTGACCCAGGAGGTGCGCGGCGGAAGCCGCGAGATCGGCGAGATCCGGGCGACGCTGCACCAGCTCGCCCTCAAGACCAACATCGAGCAGTTCGGCGCGCTGTGTGCGCGCTACTGCCAGATGGTCGACGTGCACCACCGCATCGAGAGCCACCACATGTTCCCCGCGGTGCGCACGGCGGGCGCGGAGTGGTCGGCCGTCGTCGACCAGCTCGAGCACGAGCACGATGTGATCCACCTGCAGCTGCGACGCCTCGACGAGGCGCTCGTCGCGCTGCACGCGGACGCGTCCCACCTGGAGCGCGTCGTGGACGAGGTCGGCGTCCTCGCCGAGATCCTGCGCTCGCACTTCGGCTACGAGGAGACCCAGCTCGCGGAGCCGCTCGGGATCCTGGGCCTGGGCATCTAGGACCGACCGGCGATGACCGCGGGCAGGTCGCTCCAGCGCTCGACGACCTCGGTGGCGCCGGCAGCTCGCAGCTCCCGGACGCGATCGGGTCGTTCCTGCTCGGCGACGAACGCGACGATGCCGATCACGTCAATTCCGCTGGCAGCAGCTGACAGCACGCCCGGTACGGAATCCTCCAGGGCGACCGCGGCGCTCGGGACCAGTGACATCACCGACAGTGCATTTTCGTACACGGCCGGATCCGGCTTGCTCCGGGGCTCCGGCAGGGAGTCTTCGGCGCTGAATCGAAGCGAGGGATCGATCCGGCGCGCCAGGTCGGTCGCCTCGAGTGTCGCATCGATGCGAGCGCGTGCGCTCGAGCTGACCACCGCGAGGTGCATACCGGCTCCGAGCTCGTCGAGCGCGGACTGCACCTCGGGGTCAGGCTCCAGGATCTTCGCCAGGTGCTGCGTCACGACCTCGCGCTCGCGCTCGATCCAGGCATCGAAGTCAGGCGCGGTCTCCGCTCCACTCGTGCGCTCGAACAGCTCACGTGAGATGGAGCGGAAGTTGCGCCCCGTCGCGGCACGGCGAAGGCCATCGCCGGTGAAGCTGCCGGGGAACCCGATCTCTCGCGCGAACTCGTTGACCACGACCGCGGACGCGTCGAAGGCCGGCTCCTCCGACGGGAACAGGGTCCCGTCCGCATCCAGCAACAGCGCCTGTGGAGCTCCGATCACGCAGCCACTCCCGTCTCGAGCGTCGCGGCGATGGCTTCGCGTGCACCGCGGCGGCGCATGAGCCGGCCTGCATCCACGATCTGGTCCACGAGCTCGTGGTCCGCCGCGAGCGGCTCGGAGACGGAAGCCATCTGCAGCACGTGGCGGGCATGGGCGTAGTCGTCACCAGCGTGACGACGGAGCTCCGCGGCTCGCGCATCGACGACCTCGATCCGGCGACCGTCCAGGTCGTGCCCGCGGACGTACTGCAGCCACGCTGCGACCGCGAGCACGAGGCGTGAACAGGGTCCGCCCACCCGTCGGGCCTCGGCGAGCGACGGCAGCAGGTACGCCGGCATCTTGGTCGAGCCGCGCCCGCACAGCCGCGCGAGTGGATCGGCGATTCGCTCGTTGCTGAAGCGGGCGAGCAGCGACGCGCGGTACTCGTCCAGGTCGATGCCGGGCGGCGCGGCGAGCTGCGGCGCGACCTCCGCACCGAGCAGCTCGTCCAGGTAGCCGGCGATGAGCGGGTCCGCGAGCGCGGCGGCGGTGGTGGCGTGACCGGCGAGGGTGCCGACGTAGCCCAGGGCGCTGTGTCCCCCGTTGAGCATGCGGGTTTTCACGAGCTTGTACGGGGCGACGTCCGGTACGTATCGCGCGCCGACGAGATCGAGCGGTGGTCGGGCGCCGACGAACTGGTCCTCGATGATCCACTGGCGGAAGGGCTCGGTCGTCACCGCGCACGGATCGTCGATGCCCCAGCAACTCGCCAGCTCGGCACGTGTCGCGTCGCCGCCGCCGGGCGTGATCCGATCGACCAGGCTCGAGGGGAAGGCGACGTTGGCGTCGATCCATTCGGCGAGCCCGGGATCCCGGAGCCAGGCAAAGGCGCAGAGCGCGGCGTGCGCGGCGGCGCCGCTGTCGCGCATGTTGTCGCAGGACAGGATCGTGAGCGGGCCCGCACCGCTGCGGCGTCGACGGTCGAGCGCCTCGGTGAGGTACCCCCATGCAGTGGCGGGCCGGTGCGGATCCGCGAGATCGGCGACGATCTCCGGGTCGGTGGCGTCGAAGCGGCCGCTCCCCTCGTCCACGTGATACGCAGTGCCAGTGATCGTGAGGGTCACGAGCCGTGTGCGCGGGTCGGTGAGGGTGTCGAGCACGAGTTCGGGCGTGCGGCGCGCGGCGAGGCAGTCACGCATGGTCCCCACCACGCGCGGATGTGCCTCCGCATTGCTGCCCTCGAGCACCGTGTAGAGGTGGTCCTGTCGCGCCAGTGCGTCCGCGACCTCGGTGCTGCGCAGCGCGATCCCGACCGTGCCCCAGTCGGGGCAGCCGAGCGCTGCGAGGTCGTCGAGGTACACCCCTTGGTGGGCCCGGTGGAAGCCCCCGACGCCGATGTGGGCGATCGCAGGTGCGAGCGAGCGGCGGTCGAACCGGGGAACCCGGGCCTGCGCTGCATGCAGGTCGAGCGTGTCGCTGCGAAGTGGGGCGGGCGGGGCGGGCGGGGCGAACGAGCGGGTCATGAGCTACTCCTGCTGGGGACGCGGAAATCGGATGTCGGGCCGCCCAGCGGCCGGCCCAACCGGCCGCCAGGCCGCCCGACGGACCTGACTCATCCCGCACCCGGCAGCCAGATAACTGCCACGTATCGCCGATACCTAGAAAAACTAGTGCTATCGGCGTGAGTGTCCCGACACGTCTCCGGACAGGTCGCTCGAACGGAAATTCCAGGCCGCTGCGACCACTTCGAGGACGTCGGGAAACAGCGTGGGGCCGGCGGCCAGGACGTCCCCACGCGAGGGCCAGCGGCCGGCCGAATCGCC